>CAMYYQ010000178.1 GCA_947303535.1 uncultured Ruminococcus sp. | reverse complement strand
TCCGAAATCGACGCAGGTATCAAAAAGGAAGTAAGCGTATCATGTTCAGCTGCTAAGAGAACCTGCTCTATCTGTGGGGTTGATACTTATCAAAACATCTGCGATCACAGAAAAGGCAAAGAATACGACGGTATATTATGTCACCACATTCTCGACGACATTACCGACGCTTACGAGTGGAGCTTTGTTGCTGTTCCTGCACAGATAAATGCAGGAGTTACAAAGAAATATGAACCAAAGGAGGAAAAATCAATGGAATTCAAACCTATCACCACACAGGAAGAGCTTGATGCAGCTATCAAGCCTGCTGTTGATGCAGCTGTTGCAGAGACAAAGGCTCAGTACGAGGGCTATATCTCTCCTGAGGCGCATCAGACAGCTCTCGATGCTGCCAAAGCTGAAAGCAAGTCGTATGAGCTGAAGTATCTTAAGCTCGATGCAGCTCTCAAGGCAGGTCTTCCTATCGAACTGGCTGACAAGATCTCTGGTGAAACTGCCGAGGATATCCAGAAAGATGCTGAGTCATTCGCGCAGATCACCTGCAAGTCTACTCATCAGCCAAGACGCTTCTCACCTGAGCATAATGACACAATGACAGGTGTTGAGCGCGAGTTCTACGCAAGAAATCCCAAACTGAAAGAAAACTAAGGAGGAAAAAACACTATGGCACACGAAGCACAGACACGCTATTCCGATCTTGTACTTGCCAAGCTTCGTAATGAGCTTGTGCTCTCTGACGGATTAGTATTTAACAATGATTACGAGGGCGATCCTACTTCCGGTTCTGTAAAGATCCCGGTACGTGACACTGAGGTCGCAGTATCGGACTACGACAAGGCTAACGGTATCACAGCTACTAACGGCTCTACAAGCTATACAGACCTCATTATCGACAAGGATAAGGCTGTAAACGAGATCATCGACGGCTACGATGCTGAGTCCGTCCCCGATAAGCTCGTAGCGGATCGTCTTGACAGCGCAGGCTACAGCCTCGCAGAGAGAATAGATACCGACGGCGGAACTGTACTGCTCGCAGGATCAACACCTATGAATGTGGCATCAATCTCCAAGACAAATATCTATGATACTATCGTCGATGTTCGTACAGCGATGACCAAGGCTAAGATTCCTGCCGTTGGACGTTATCTGCTTGTTACGCCTGATACAATGGCTCTGATCCTTAAGAGCCCTGAGTTCATCAGTGCATCATCTCTGGGTGATGACGTAAAGAAAAACGGCGTCGTAGGTCAGATCGCGGGCTTCCTGGTAAAGGAATGGAATGACAGCACGGCAAATCTTGCAATGCTTGCAGGTCACCCCAGATTTGCAACAAGAGTGCATGAGTGGCAGGTACCCGTACACATTCAGGATCTTGCAGGATCTGGTAAGTACATCGGCGCATCTGCTGTACAGGGCCGTAGAGTATACGCTCATAAGGTTCTCCGCAGCGTTGCTATTCGTGCAGTATACGTCCCCGGCTCCCTTACTGCTTCCCTTGCAAAGGCTACAGGCGAAGGCTCAACCGGCAAGACGGTTGCAACAGTTACAGCAGGCAATACTGGCACAACATACGCTTACAAGGTAAATCCGTCCGAGAGAGCAACTTTCGATATGACGAGCACTGCTTATGGCGGTACATCCCTCACGTCGGGCACAACTGCGATAGCAGTATCGGCAGGTGATGTGATCGAGATTGTAAACCTCAGCTCAAGCAAAGTCAAGGCTGTTACATACCTTACGGTAGAAGCTGACGACATCGCAGAGTAATGGGTACGGCATACTGCACGGTTAATGATATCTTAGCGCTCGGGTATCAGTTGACCAATCAGCAGCAGGAAGCAGCACAAAGCATTATTGACATGGCTTCCGCTAAACTTAGGATACAGGCTAAGAAATACGGAAAAGACATAGATAAAATGTTGGCTGACGAGAATGACGGTGAGGATTATAGCCTTGCAGTAAAAAATGTTGTAATCAATGCTACGGTCAGAGCGCTCAATACTGTTTCCGATGATACTCCTGCCCTTTCCCATGGCTCAGAGACAAACGGATCATACAGTATTCAGATGACCTACCTAAATGCAGGGCAGTCCCTATACTTCCTGCGAAATGAACTTAAGGATCTCGGGTTGCTCCGTCAGGTGTACGGAGCAATTGAGATATACGACACCGAAAAGGAGTGATATGATGTTTACGAACTGTGAGGGCTGCACGATCTACGAAAAAACAGTAGCTAACAGAGCTCCTGCATACATAAGGCATACGACAAGTCGCATCTACTGGCAGCCATCAGTGGGACAGACGGGAGGAAATGACCGGCATTCACGCAATAATATCTTTGTTAATATCCCTGAAGCCTCAACAACGTACTTGCCAAAGTGTGATGACAGAGTTGTCCGCGGCATTATAGAAGCAGCAGCACCACCGCATGATGCCCTTACAGTTATGGACGTCAAGGATCTTCGTTACGGTTCGGCGCGAGTGCGACATATAGAGATGACATTGGAGTGATGCTATGCTGAATTTCAAAGGGCTTGTGTTCTCATCTGATTTTGAGAGCAGATCCAAGAAAAACATCGCTGAAGCTCAGGACTATATAGACGGGCAGTGCTTGAAATACCTGCCTGACTACACCCCGATAGCTCATAAGCGGTTCAAAAATCGTGGTAAGATGAGCAAAGCACATAAGGTTGCGCAGCCGGGGCTTATTATTAACACTGAGCCTAAGGCAAGGCACGAGTATTACACTAATAAAGGCCACTCTGGGCATAATCGCGGAAAATACTGGTTAGAGCGCATGAAGGCTGACCATAAAGACGATATACTGAAAGGACTGAATAAGCCGAAATGAGCAACAAGCCTATAATCGAGAGCATTCGGGACTATATAAGCGCTTTCCCCGATCTCTCAGAGAACTGCTGCCTGCTTATTGATTATCTGGGCAATAAGCCCGTAGAATATACCGTCGAGGCAGTACCGTGCAATCCGGTATACAAGGAATATGTTGACGGTGAAAAGGTCAAGCAGTTCCTTTTTGTTTTTGCCAGTCGAGAATATTTCGAGGCAGATGTCAACACTTGCATTGGAAATCTTCATTTCTATGAGAATTTCGAGGAGTGGATCGAACAGAACAACGATAACGGGGCACTCCCCGATCTTGGCGGCAACAAAGTCCCTGTAAGTCTCGAAGTGCTTACAAGGGGTTACGTCCTTTCTGCTGATGAAGAAACGGCACGTTATCAAATACAGCTTCGATTAATTTATGAGGAGGAATAAAAATGCCTGGTACACCTACAATTGTGCAGCGTCATAAGATCGTTGCATTCTACGGCGTAACAACAACCACGACCTCAGGCGGTACAACAACGTCAACTACGACATTCCACAGAATGAAGAAGTTCACGCAGCTCGCTAAGTCACAGAACCCTATCGAGTACAGCAGACAGTACGTTGACGAGCCTTTCGGCGTTACAGATGTCATGGGCTACAACCCGAGCATCGCATACGCCTTCGACAAGCACAGAGATCTTCCCGTCCAGGAGGACATCATCAAGATCACCAATGATGAGCTTCTCGGCGATGACGCAGTACGTCCTATCATCATCGTTGATACAGAGACCAACGAGGCCTACAAGAGAGACTTTGCGGTTATCCCGAACTCTGAGGGCGACAACATCAACGTATACACTTACAGCGGCAATTTCAAGTGTAAGGGCGAGCTCATCAAGGGCACCGCTGCTACATCTGACGATTATCAGACTGTTACATTCACGGAAGCAGTTGATTAGGTAGCCGGAGCTGAGGAAGTCAGCTCCGAAGAACAGAATGATTCTGAGGAGCAGGCCGAGGAAGAACCCGAGGACGAGCCTCAGACAGATTAATTAATGGAGGAATGAGCCTATGAGCCAGAAGACATGGGAGATCAACGGCAAGAGCTTCGAGCTTGATCTTACCGATGCCGATACTGTTGAGCGTTACGAGAACGCTTTTGAGAACATGGAAGCAGCTGAAAAGCTGATCCCTAAGGACGGCAAAGCGTCCGAAAGGATCCGTGCGTGCTGCGGACTGTTCAAAAAGCTGTTCGACACTATCTTCGGCGAAGGCACGTCGGATCAGGTATTTGAAGGCGTGCCAACCAGTATCTCAGCATACGAGGAGATTTACTACAGCTTCCTTGATTTCGCCCACGCGCAGTTTGAAGCTGACACAAAGCAGAGAGCTGAACGCCTTACAAAATACACTCCTAATCGAAAGCAGCGTCGCGCTAAGAAAAAATGATAAATGCGTTATACGAGCCGTTCCCGGAGCACATATCGGTTGAG
>CAMYYQ010000177.1 GCA_947303535.1 uncultured Ruminococcus sp. | reverse complement strand
CTGCACAGAGCTGAACCTTTATTTTGCAAAGTCCAATCTTGCTGCAAAGCTCAACTGCTCGCTTCCCGAGATAACCGATGATGGAAAGATGTACTTGAAAAAAGCCCGTCACCCCCTTATCGACAAGAACAAAGCAGTTCCCGTTGATATCAGTCTCGGTGAGGACTATCAGGCACTTATAATCACAGGTCCTAACACAGGCGGTAAGACCGTATCGCTTAAAACCGCAGGACTTCTTGCGGCTATGACGATGTGCGGACTTCTCATACCTGTTGCTGACGGAAGCAGGATATCCGTATACGATCATATCCTTGCAGATATCGGCGACAGCCAGAGCATAGAACAGAACCTTTCCACATTCTCGTCTCATACACATAAGGTAATTGAGATACTTCGTACTGCCGATGAGCAGTCGCTTGTGCTCCTTGATGAGCTTGGTTCGGGTACTGACCCTGTTGAGGGTGCAGCACTTGCCATATCAATAATCCGCCGTCTTATGCTTAACGGCGCAAAGATAATGGTAACTACTCATTATCAGGAGCTTAAAGTCTTTGCCATAGACGGTGAGGGCATCGAAAACGCTTCCTGTGAATTCGACATAGAGACACTTCGCCCCACATACAAGCTTATCGTAGGTTCTCCCGGTAAATCGAATGCTTTTGCAATTTCCGAAAGTCTCGGTATGCCAGCTGACATAATTGCAGACGCAAAAAACAGAGTCAGCGAAGCAAATACCAGACTTGAAGAGGTAATAGGCAAGCTTGAAAGCACACGACTTGAGCTTGAAAAGCAGAAAGAGGAGATATCACGCCTCAGAGCCGAAACTGCCGAGCATGAAGAAGCTATCAGGATCGAGCGTGAAAAGCTTGAAGCTGCAAAGGCTGACGAGCTTGAAAAGGCAAGGCTCCGTGCTATGACCATTATCGAGCAGACTAAGGCTGAGTCCAACGAGCTTATCGACGAGCTTGAAAGACTCCGTAAGGAAAAGGACAAAAAGGACTTCAGCGCCAACGTTTCAAACGCTAAGTCCAAGTCAAAGCAGAGCTTCAACAAGATGTACGATACGGCTAATCCTATCGACAAGCGTGACCCTAACGAGGGCTATGTGCTACCGAGAAAGCTCCGCCGCGGCGATACCGTATATGTTGTTGACTTGCAGCGCAAGGGCATAATCTCTGGCGACCCTGACGGAAGCGACTTCGTATACGTTCAGATGGGTGTTATGAAAACTAAAATGAATATATCCCGTCTGCGTCTTGAAGAGACTGAAAAGGTAACTGTGGGCAATAAGTCCATACGTCCTAACCGCAAGATGAACAAGGTAGGCGTAAAGGCTGAGCGCAGAGGAAAAATGGAACTCGATATCCGCGGAAGTGCCTGCGATGACGGTGTTTATCAGCTTGACGCATTTCTCGATCAGGCTGTTATGTCCAATATCTCAATGGTAACTATTATTCACGGAAAAGGTACGGGACTCCTGAGACAGGCTGTGCACAAGAGACTGAAATCCCACCCGTCAGTCAAGAGCTTCCGTCTCGGACTTTTTGGCGAGGGCGAGGACGGAGTTACCGTAGTTGAATTAAAATAAGTATATAATAATATTATTATAAATGTAATAAAGGCATATTTTTTCTATAATTCTCCTTTAGGAGTTGAAAAAATATGCCTTTTAGTGTATAATAATTATAAGACGCATTTTATACGAAAGGGGGATCTGTTGTGAAGAAACGCAAGACCATAGCAGTCATAGCGGCTGATGTTTTCAACAGCTACATGAATTGCATATTTATCGGCATATCCGAGCAGTGCAGATCTCTCGGGTATGATGTGCTGACATTTCTTATGGCTTTCAATCTCGACAGCGGCGGACTTATACAGCAGGGCGAGGAGAATATTTTCAGCCTTATAAAGTCTGATGTGATCGACGGAGTTATACTGCTTGCAGGAAATCTTGCAAGCCAGAACCTTGTGGATAAATTCGTAAAGGTATTTTCACAGTGGGGGATACCTGTAGTTGCTCTCGATCACGATTTCGATTTTTGCGACAGCCTTTATGCTGAGGATACAGAGCTGTTTGAGCAGATGACAGACCATTTCATAGAAGCTCACGGCTGTAAGAAGATACTTTGTCTTACAGGTCCTGAGGGAAGTCCTCCTGCAATGTCAAGACTTGAGGGATATAAACGCTCAATGAAGAAGCACGGACTTGAAATAGCCGAAGATGATATTATTTACGGCGACTTCTGGAAAATAGTCTCTCAGCACCTTGCAAAGGAGTTCATTAACGGCGAAAGACCTATCCCCGATGCAGTTGTATGTGCAAATGACGATATGGCAAGAAGCCTTTGCAATTCAATGGTAAAGGGCGGCTACAGGATCCCCGAGGACTTTAAGATATCGGGTTATGACGGCTCGAAAAAAGCTGTGCTTGAGATACCTTCCATATCTACGGTGTGTCCCGAAAATATAAGAATGGGCGCGAGAGCTGTATGTATACTCCATAAGAGGATAACAGGCGAAGATGTTGCTCCGCTTGAAACACTTGAGCACGGCAGGCTTATCCTCGCTCGTTCATGCGGCTGCGGCAGCAATACCATGTACAGCGTTAAAGTAGGCGAGGAATACAGCAACAGGATAGAACGCTATGACGATTACTACACCAAGAGCTGTATGCTTGACGAGCTTATGGAGGAAGAAAATCTCGACAGCCTGCTCCACAGGCTCAACGGCTTTACTTATACGATAAAAGGGCTTGATACATATATGCTCTGCCTGTGCCGAAACTGGGATAACGTTGAAAAGGAAGATGACAGCGATTATCTCCGTGAAGGCTATGCGGAAACAATGGAAGCCAGAATGATATATACCAGAAAGCATACTGAGTTTATAGGACGAGAATTCAGATCATCTGGGATAATCCCTGATTTTATGGACGAATACTGTGAAGGTCCGTCGGTATTTTTTCTGCTTCCGCTGCATTATATGGACAGATGCTTCGGCTATTCCATATTCAGGTTTGAGGATATACGCAATGCCGAGAGCAGAGTGTTTGCAGAGTGGAACAAGAACATAGGCCTGGCACTGGAATATCTGCGTGTGCGCACAAAGCTCACAAGCATGAATCAGCGTATTTTCATGAGTTCTATCCGTGATACCCTCACAGGTGTATATAACCGAAAGGGCTTTAAGAGAATGGCGGAGGGCATATTCCGCAAAGCCTGTGACGAGCAGCAAAAGCTGCTTGTTATAATGGCTGATCTCGATCATCTGAAATCAACAAATGACAATTACGGACATATCGAGGGCGACAATGCTATAACCGTAGTCGCAAACGCATTGCAGTCATTCTGCGGTATGAATGAGATATGCGCAAGGATAGGCGGCGATGAGTACGCACTTATAGGCTGCGGAGACTATTCTGAGGATAAGGTCGATAAGTGTTTTGCGTATATCCGCGATTATCTTGCAAGATATAATGCAGTATCGGGCAAGCCTTACAAGGTCGAGGCAAGTCTCGGAGCTTTCTGCGGTGTGCCTCATAAGGATACGGATATCGAGGGATATGTCGGTATAGCTGACGAAAGAATGTACGAGGACAAACAGAAACGCAGAAAGAAAAGAACTGACTGACAAAAAAGCTTTGTTTTGGTGCAAGGCTTTTTTGCATTTTTCGGCGTAATAAATCAGTACAAGTATTGACAAAAACTTCAAAATATGATAAAATAAACTGAATTGCAAAAGAAGCTTAGGTTTCGGAGCAAGACTATTGACCACTCCTTTTTGGAGTCGAGGCCATACGGACAGCCGGGTCAAATGCCGACCGCCGATTTTTCGGCTGGCAACTTCTGTTGCCTTATTGATTCGACTGTATGTCGATAAAGTTTTTATAAGTTCTCATCAGCTTGTGAAAGGTCAATAAGAGTAGTAAAAGGTAGTACTTGCTTGTATAGACTCTGAAACCGTAAATGAAGTTTCTGCGCACCGCAATGATATTTCATGCACACAATGGCTGGTAAGGTCTTTTGTGTGCATTTTTTGTTTAAAGGTGTGGTATTATGGAGAATAAACTGAAGCTTTATGGGTTCAACAACCTAACAAAATCACTTAGCTTTAATATATATGATGTCTGTTACGCAAAGACAGCACGTTCACAGCAGGAGTATATCGCCTATGTTGATGAGCAGTACAACTCTGAGCGTATAACGGACATAATGACTCATGTAACCGAGATGATAGGAGCACAGGTGCTCAGCGTATCACGTCAGGACTATGATCCTCAGGGCGCATCGGCAACTTTTCTTATTGCCGATGATACCATGATACCTGT
>CAMYYQ010000176.1 GCA_947303535.1 uncultured Ruminococcus sp. | reverse complement strand
TTCTTTGCAATTGTGAAAATGCTCACATTTCCAACAGTTTTTATTGCATGAACCATCGTTAAGCACTTCAAGAGCTGCTTCAAGATGGAAAGCTATCTCGCCTTTTTCATCTTTTAATTGCTTATTTTCTGCTTTGAGCTTTTCGTTTTCAGCTCTTAGCTTTTCAATAATCTCGTCTATTTTGCTCGGTTCGCTACCTGTTTTTAACTCGGTGAGTATTAAAGCCTTCTCGGCATTACATTCCCGAGAATGAGGCTGGCATCGTGAAGTATATGCAAGCCTGCATTTTGAACAGTAATCAATGAAACTCATAACTCATTCCTTGAACAACTCGTCCCACCCGTCGCTTGACTCTTCATCGAGTCCGAGCTCGTCACGCTTCTTTCTGATATCTTCCTCGGCTCTCATTTTTCCAACAATAAGACCTATTACGTAGCATACCATTCCATATATTGAGCTGATAATTAATCCTTTCATTTCAATTCCCTCCTTATATTTGGCATAATAAGCTTGATGCTCATTATGCAAAATCCGTCCTTGCAGTAGTTACGGTCACGCAGAATATACGTTATTCCGACGCGAATCTCTCGGCCTGTGTATCCGTGACCTGCCGATTCTTTAAGAAGGAGAAAATCACCGACTTTATATGGACGGTCATCCTTGCGGACCTCAAAATGTTTTTCACCTGTACATATAGCCTCAAAGAATTCGGGCAGTATTTTTAATTCATGTGTCATCAGTATTCACCTCGCAGTATCATATCATAGGCTATTGTGCACATTCTAAAGATTTGTCCTGCAATTCCCAAAACTTGTGTTTTATCAACGATATATAAATAATCTTCAACTGTTTTCATTAGGTGTGCCTCCGCTGTTAGAAAAAAGTTCCTGATAATCTTCCTCAAATATATCTACCCAGCCAATGGTTGTTCCGAAGTACGCCCGTATCTGTGTAAGCAAGGCTTTAGCTCTACTGAGTTCGAGTTCTTTTTCAGTAAGCCTTTTTTCAAGGCTTACCATATGTAACATATCTGTGTCATTCATCACGGCTCAGCTCCTTCAACAGTTTAATAGCTTCGTCGGCATAACGCCATTTAAAACTATCAGTGTAGTCGCAATTATCCTTGTTGGAACAAACATCACAACTACTTGGATGATATGCATTATTATTACATGGAATTATAGCAATGTCCTTAACCGCTATTCTTAGAAGTGACTCTGCCGCTTCCAGCGTGCGTATACGCTCTTTCAGCTCTTTGACATATGCATTGATCTCGGGTTCTTCATACCATTTTCCGTCAACATACATTTCTTTCCCTCCGTATCGCCGTATTTCCTGCTCCGTAAGTTCACGACAGTCCTTACCTGTTCTCAGCACCGAAATAGGGCAAGAAAGACAATGAGACTGCTGAGAGCATATTTGCTCACGAAGCATTTCTTTTCCTCTTTTTCATATGAACACCGAATTTCTTGTAATACTCCTCTTCAGCTTCACTCTGCTTCATGCCCATGTACACGCCGTAGGATACACCTGCTGCATCAGCTGCGCGGATATCTTGACACAGCTGTGCTGTCTGCCCCTGGAATATTATACAGGTCTTTCCGTTTCTTGCGGTGCGGTATTACTTCGTAATCATTCATCGTCGGCTTCCTCCTCACCGTCACTGCTACTTATAGGCGGAATACTATTGATATCAACTATGCCTCTTGATGTAAGGTGTTCTTTCGGTATATCAACAGGGAAATCAACTTTCTTAATGCTATCCTCACAGACGTGAAGTATTTCAAGTGCTTTCCGGAAATACTGCTTGCGTTCCTCGATGTCCTCAGTATCCTTGATAAACTCCACAAGCCCGAGCATATCTCTGTATACCGTAGATAGCAAAACCTTGAAGTTACTCTTATCAGCATTCTCAGGCGGTTTATTTGCAGCCTGCTCCAATTCTGATATTCTCTTTTCAAGTTCTTTCTTTTCCTGCTCCACCTTTTCTTTTAATGCTCTGGCGTTCTGAAGCTCGGTTTCTTTCTGTTTCAGTTCTTTTGCCTGCTTCTTTGTTTCAGCTTCAACTTCTTTTTTAACCTTTTCCTTAATTTCAGAATTCATTTCCTTGCGGAGTCTGTCATTTGTGGTCTTTTCAAGTTCAAGTTCTGCGTTCGCAGAGCTTAACTCCTTTTTTATGGATTCTTTCTCTGCGTTCGCAGCAGCAAGCTCTTTTGTTTTCTTTTTTAATTCTTCCTCTGTCTCTTTATCCGGGACAGGAACTTCCTTTACTGCGACTTCAATATCTTTCGGAGCTTTTTCAAGTTCTTCCACCTTCGCTTCAAGCTTGGTTTTCTCCTCCTGTATGAGAGAAAGCTGTTCCCCCTGCTGCTTATAATTGGCAAGCAGCTCCTCAAGTTCTCTTGTTGTCATGTCATGAACGTTCTCAGACTCCATGACCTCAGCACGATCCTCGGGATTAGCCATCGCAAGAAGAGCAAGCTTTGTTATTCCAAGCTGTGCATTTGACTGCACAAACTCCTCTCCGAGCTTCTCGAACACTGATATATATTGATATGTCTGCCTGCGTTTAAGCTGAAATTCCTTTTCAGCGTAGTCCTCGAATTCAGCATATCCAAGTTCAGTGTAAAGCTTGTCTATCTTCATAGTGCGGAGATCCTTGCCGATAGCACAGACCGCATTGACAGCAGTTCTACCGTTGGCTCTAATTCTCTCCGTTATCTGTATTGCTCTGGCAGCGGCAGGGAGAGAGTTCTCGCCTGCTTCTGCTGTGATTATTTCGTTCATGATATCCTCCTTATGCGGCGCACCTTGCAGCCTGCCGTTGTTGCTTTTTCTTCTTTCGCTCAGCCTTCTTAGCTTCCTTCTTACGATTCTTCTTGACTTCATCGAGGTACTCCTTGTATCGGCGTTCAAATTCGATGATTTCCTCAGGCTTCGGATTATTGGCATTATTATTCCTATAACCTCTACACTGTACTATCTGTAGGTCATTCGATACTTCCATGGTATAATATGAGGTATCAGGGTGACTCATAGTACGCAAGAACAATATTGACAGCTTTCCTGCTGCGTGACGGTCAGCATATCCTCCGACACAGTGAGAGAGTTCTTCTCCCTCTTTGACTATCTCAGTTGTATCATACGGCAGACGCAGAATAAGACCGAGTTCCGTGTCCGTGACTTCCAGATCACGGCGGCAAGCATCTGACGCCGCAAGCTGTACAGCTGCCTTCTCACTACGTATGGTGCGAAGCATATCCGTTGTACGCTCATGAGCCGCAAACATATCCTTCGGCATCGTGACAACCTCCGAAGTCATATCTCGTTCGAGCTCAATACATTGATCAATATAGTCCTTGTAGAGAGTGATAAAGAAGTATGTTCCCTGTGAGTTCTGCTTTCTCAGAGCATAGTCCATGATTTTCTTGCGAGGAATGCCAACCATGTCCTCAATTTCTCGTATATAATTCGTCAAGTTATGAAAGTCCTCAAAATATTTCAGCGTTTCAGCTGTATTCCTACCTTTGAAAAAGTCTCTGCGAAACTTTATATAGCTATCATAGTATCTGCCTTCATCCTTGGTAAGGTACTTAATCTCCTGTCTGTCAAGATGCAGCATCTTCTTTAGGCTATTGCTGCGCCAGTTATAGCGAACTGTGACGAACTTCCCGTACTCAGGAACGCGACTCTCAACATAGTTTCTGGCAAGATACTCAAAGCCACCGTGCAGGAGGTATTCAAGCTGAGGATGCTGCGCATAGCAGCAGAGCCATGTGATATAGATATAGTCGTAGTGCTCACCCTTGAAAAGGTATTTCAGGAAGCTGTGATCGACGGCTTCCTGATTGATGAGCGTGTAGTTCCTGTCAGCATATCCGAAGCCGCCGATATTGAAGTTAGGCTCGTTGCAGCCCGTCTTCTTTCTTTTCCATTCATATTTCCCCTTGTTCCATACAGCCTTGTACTGTATAGCTTGCCCTGGACTGAGTTCGTACTGAGTGACTGTATACCATCCGATCTCGGGTTCCATTTCAGAGGTATCTCCCGAAAAACGCTGATATGCTTTGATACATTTGATCCGCATGAGATCTCCTGCGCCCTCGAAGATGGCAAAGTTCCCTGTCACATAGTAGCTCTGCCGCCCTCTGTTCATCTGTCTGAACTCAACAGGGTGCCCACAGTTTGCACAATATCCGAGTTCCTTATGCTTGTACTCCGAAGGCTTGCGGATCCCGTCCTCATAGCGTTCGTGACAGGCTGTGCAGTAGCAGTCCGTGACCTTCCCCTTCTCACCGTCTATGAATTCTCCGAAGCTCCCGCAGGTAGGAGCGTGATATCCTCTGCGGTAGAACACGAACTTCG
>CAMYYQ010000175.1 GCA_947303535.1 uncultured Ruminococcus sp. | reverse complement strand
TATCCTTATACTCCACTAATAGGCTTTGTGTTCGTTGATGAAGCTCACCGCGGAAACAGGATATCGGAGAAGATGATAAAGGTAGCTCTTGAATACGCAAAAGCTATCGGATATGACAAGGTGTATGTCATGAGCGGTGAAAAGGGGCTTTACGAGAAATACGGTTTTAGCTGTATGGGTGATTTTGAGTCAATATACGGCGGTAAAGACCAGCTGTTCGTGATATCACTGTGAATGGAGGAAATAATGGATAAATTCGTGTCTTATGACAAAATGAGCAAAAAGGAGAAGAAGAAAATAGACTCCGCAAAGCGCGGCAGCTGGAACGGAGTTGATCCTGCCACAAAAACGGTGGATACCGACAAAAGACGTTATAAGCGCAAGCCGAAACACCCTGAGAATTTCGATGAATAACAGCAAAACAGCTGCATCATGATTGACAAACTCATGGTAAGATGATAAAATAAAATATGTTTGGGAACTGCGGCAATAATATCCAAATTAGTGCCGCAGTTTTTGTGCAGGCGTACAAAGATGAGGCTTTGAGAGAAAAAGTGAGCCTTCGGGCGACATTTATATTACAGAAGCTTATCGACGGAAGGAAGTGAGACTGTTGATAGAGCCTGAACATTGCACGCTGATAATCGAGAAATACTATCGGGAAATATTCAGCTACTGCTACGCAAAGCTCGGATACAGTCATCATTCCGCAGAGGACTGCACACAGGAGGTCTTTGTGGTCTTTTTCTCAAAGCATGAAAGGCTTGACGAAACGGATAATATAAGGCTGTGGCTCTACAGAACGGCAGATAACGTTATAAAGACATTCGTGCGGAAAAGTCCGCCGACTGCCGTTAGTATCGAGGACAGTCCCGAGGCAATGAATATCGCTGACAGCGGCGGATTTACGGAAGTATCCGACAGTCCGCTGGACATTCTCGAACCGGAAGAAAGGCAGCTTCTGGAGATGTATTACGACAGCGATTACGGACAACGTACAGAGGCGGCGAAAAAACTGGGGATATCACTTCCTGCATTGTACAGGAAGGTGCATAAGATAAAAAAGAAACTTCGTGCCGCAGAATGAAACCTGTCTACCATAAACAAGGAGTGATAATATTGAAAGATAAACTGATCTCCGATAAGCTTTCGGATAATCAGATGCTTGAAGACCTTCAGAGGCTTCTTGATGAGGAGCTTTCAAAGCCGTTAGAGGAGCGTGATCTTGATGCCATTAAGGAAATCACCGATGCTGTTATCAGTATTAATGACGAAAAAGTTCCGAAGCCTGTTTCTGCGGACAAAGTCCTCGGAGAAGTCAGTGCAAGGAGAAAACGCGGACGGATCATACAGCTGCGCAAATGGACAGCTATCCTCGCAGCCTGCTTTGTCATCTGTATCGCAGCAAACATCTACACCATCAATACATTCGGCGCAAACATCGTCGAAACAGTAATGAAGATAGCAAAATCAGGCTTCAGCGTTGACCTTAACGAACTGAGAGACTTTGAAGCTGATGATCCTATAACAACTACCATGCCGCCAATGGTCACAACAGGCACATTTATGCCGACCGGTACATTGGCATTGGAAACGACAACAACAACTGCTACTGAGACATGGGCAGCAGGTACTTATGGTCTGACCACGGTACCTATGGCTACACAGACTACTGCGGCTCAGCCGTCAGCATCAGGCGGTTCTGCAACAGTTCCTGTGCCGGGAAGTTCGGGTACTGTTGATAAGATAACGGAAAACTGTGACGAATATTCAAGAGATATGGCAAGAGAGATACTTACGAAGTGTGAGGAGCACGACATTTATCCATGCTATCCCGAAACTCTGCCATATAACCTCGAAGACCTTACACTTGACGAATATCACTTTGAGCAGATGAATGACTCGAAGGATATGTATTTCACCTTTGCTGACGGCAGCAACTCCCTTGATATCATAATCGAGGAATATGTATCTGCCGACCGTATGCCCGATGTGCTCATACCAAGTGATGAATACGAATATGAGACATTCAGGAGCGATCACCTGAAAGGTATCGTTATTGATGAAGGCTATGGCACTACCATAGTATTCGTAAAGGATAATACAGTTTATACTCTTCATGGCACGGGACTCTACAGAAATGTATGGGTAGAGGCTGCAATGGGCTTTGTTCCGTATCCCTCGGAATTCATAAAGAAGTGAGGGCAGCGGTATGAAACTAAAATACATCACAGCTGCCTGCTTAGGCGTTATGCTAATGTATGCACCCGTTCAGATGAAAGCCGCATCGGTCGACAACAGTGTATATGAACAGTATGAAAATGCTATAGGACTTATTGAGAAATGTTCCCTGAAATGTTCTTCATATGAAGAAGGATATCTCAATGTAACTGCCAAAACTCAGGTATCGGGAAAGATGAAAGAGGTAGGCTTCAAGAATATAGTCGTACAGTTCAGCAGCGACGGTGAGAACTGGTACGATGAATATACCTACGGAGATCATACGGGAACTGATACGAAATACCACAATCTCAACGGACTGAGGCTTAAAGTCCGCGGAGGTTATTATTACAGGATATCCTGTGTTCACTTTGCAAACGGAAGAGCATACGGTGATGATAGTGTAAGGACTCAGACTGCTGTCAATGTTTCATCGGCAGTATGGGTAGAGGCTGTCACCACCACGACTACTACAAGACCTGTCACTACTACGACTACCACAAGAAAGGTGACAACTACTTCAACATCAAAGGCAACTTCAAAAACTACATCAAAACTTACAACTAAGACTACAGGCGTTACAGTAAGGACGACTTCGGCGATGAACGGCATATACGCTGCGGGAGCAAGTACTTCATCATCAGCGGCAAGGACTACAGATGCAGCTAAAAAGGCTGGAACTACAGCTAAAACCACAGCTGCTGCAGCTACAGCGGCAGCAAACTCGCCGAAAACAGGTGACAGACCGCCTGTACTGGAATTTACTGCACTATGCAGTGCAGGTGCAGCTGCACTTTTCCTCTACAGCAAAAAGACAAAGAGCAGCTGATATAAAAATAGCTTTGTATTGGGGGCTTATCAGAAGATATCTCTGAGAGAGCAGGCAGAATGTAATTGGGGTTTTGCCTGTCTGAAAAGCTTCTGCGCGGGCGGTCACACAGCTGTTCCGTGTTTTGTATATACATTTCTCCATTTATCCCTGTCCGCAGCACTTGGACAGGGATTTTTTTTTACATTTTCTTCGTTGACACCGGACTTCAAAATTTGTATAATTATAGTAAGAAAACGATCACTGTAAGGTATAAAAGCTCTATAACAGGAGGTTTTGAAATGAAATTCATACATTTGTCCGACCTGCATCTTGGAAAGCGTTTGAATGAGTTTTCCATGACAGAGGATCAGGATTTTATTTTAAGGGAGATATACAGCATAATATCCGAGGAAGAACCTGATTTTGTCATTATCGCAGGGGATATTTATGACAAGTCAGTCCCCTCGGCAGAGGCAGTCCACCTTTTTGACGCATTTCTCACTAAGGCGGCAGAGCGTACAGGGCACATCTTCGTTATAAGCGGCAACCATGATTCGGCGGAGCGTATCGCCTTTGGTTCGCATATAATGGAGAAAAGCGGTATACATATGTCACCTGTTTTTGACGGGAATATATTGCCTGCGGTATTGCATGACAAGTACGGTGACTTAGGTGTGTATATGCTGCCTTTCATCAAGCCTGTGACTGTGCGCAGATACTTCCCCGATACTGTTATAGAAAGCTATACCGATGCCGTAAATGCAGCGGTAGATGCCATGAATGTGGATTTTACAAGGCGAAATATAATCATAGCTCATCAGTTTGTGACAGGTGCGATGAAAAGCGACTCTGAAGATGTATCCGTAGGAGGACTTGACAATGTGGAGTCGTCGGCTTTTGACGGCTTTGACTATGTTGCTCTCGGACATATCCACAGTCCGCAGAATGTGGGAAGCGAGAGGATACGCTACTGCGGTACTCCGCTGAAATACTCATTCTCCGAGGCGGAGCAGGAAAAGTCCGTAACAGTTGTGGAAATGCGCGAAAAGGGCAGACTTGATGTGCGGACTGTGCCGCTTTCACCGAGGAGAGATATGCGCATTATCCGCGGTGCTTTTGATGAAGTGATATCAAAAGAGGTAAGCACTGAGGGCGATGTGAACGATTATATCCATATTGTCCTTACAGACGAGGAGGATATCCCAGAAGCTATGGGCAAGCTCAGGACTGTTTATCCAAATATAATGAGCCTTGAATATGACAACAGCCGTACAAGGAGCGAGCATGGCAGTATGGCTGCTGCAAAGCCCGAGGACAGGCTGCCTATTGAGCTTTTTGAGGA
>CAMYYQ010000174.1 GCA_947303535.1 uncultured Ruminococcus sp. | reverse complement strand
TCTACAGCTCTTGTATTCTCAGCGAAGAAATGAGCAGCTCTCAGCAGCTCCCTGTCCGTGCAGGTCTCGCGCAGCTGCGGTAGCTTCGCATAGAATTCGTCCTCGTCCGCATCGCGGAGATACTCGCAGCCCAACGCTTTGGCAACGTGTTTCATTTCGGCTGATATAGCGCTGTAATCCTCCGTAAGATCAGCGTGACTGCCTTTGGTATCGGTAATGCAGACCGAGTACCCTGCCTTTTCAAAGTCAAAGTCCAGAGAAGTGACCACAGGCTTGTCAGGGTCGGCAAAGTCGATCGCCACAAAGCCGCCTGCCGCGCACACCATTTGATCCATAAGTCCGCTCGCCTTTCCAAAGTAGACATTTTCCGCATACTTTCCGATCTTAGCCATATCCACAGCACTTGCCCTGCCCTCATTATAGCCATTATTGATTATAGTTGCTATCATAACTTCAAAAGCCGCCGAGGAAGAGAGACCGCTTCCGCTGAGCACATCTGATGTAAAATAAGCGTCAAATCCGCCTATCTGCACGCCAATTTCCGCAAATTTCGCAGCTATACCGCGCACAAGCGCAGCGGAAGTCCCCTTTTCCGCATCATTGACCTCAAAGGACTCAAGCCTTATCTCATCAGCCGCATATCCCTCGGACTTTATACGTATAACGCCCTCATCATGAAATCTTACGATGCCGATAATATCAAGGCTCACAGCCGCCGCCAGTACGCAGCCATGCTGATGATCGGTGTGATTTCCGCCCACTTCCGTTCTGCCCGAAGCCGAAAATACTCGTATATCTTCACATTCGGGATAAAGCCTCGAAAAATTCTCAGCCGCGCTCAGATAACGTGCCCTGTTCCTGAGAACAGCTATTTCGGACGAGCCATAAAGCATTTTAAGCTGCTCGTCAAATCTTCCCTCTGACAGTCCGCTTATAAGTTCATATATTTTCATATAGTCAGCTCCTTTAAGTTATCATTTAAGTAAGTCATGCCTCGAAAACAGATATTTCTTCATCACAGGTCTTGCCTCGCGCATTTTCACAGGAAGTCCGTGACCGCAGGCAAGCCACTTCGGAGATATCTCAATTATCCTTTCCAGTGACTTTGCCATAGCATTGAGCGAAGTCGCATGAGGAGTTATATCAGGCTTTTTCCATAATGCCGTGAAAGCATCTCCGCAGTACAGAACTCCCTCCGACAGCACTCCCACAGAGCCGAGAGTATGTCCCGGAAGCATGATAACATCGGCATCAAAGCCAAGCTCCCTCAGTATGCCTGTATTACGGCTGTTAAGGAGCATATCGGGCGCATAGGGCTTCGTGCTGAAAAGCTTCATTCGTCCGCACAGATTCTGCTGTACATTGCGAAGCCTGTACCGCCTGAGCGTCGCCTTGACAGGCTGCCTTCCGTAATGCCCGATAAGCTCTCTGTCACGCTCTCCGAGAAGTATCTCAGCACCGAGACTTTTCCGCAGTTTCTCCGCATTGCTGTCATGGTCAACATGAGCATGAGTCAGCAGTATGTAACGTATATCGAAGTCCGAAAGGTATTCCGCAAGAGCCTTATATATAAATGGTATCCCCGTATCTATGAGCAGATCGCCGTTCCTGCCGCACAGCACGTAGCAGGTCACGGACGAACCCATTATATCCGCACAAAAGTAATGTATGCCGTCATATTTTATAGTATGTTCAGTTGTATATTTCATAGCGCTTCCCTCCGTTCCTTTTAATTATACAGCATCTGCCGCCCATAGTCTATAACATTATGTAAATTCGGCTGCAACAAATCGCGCATAAAACAGAGAATTCTCTTTCTCCTCACTTAATTTTTAATTTGCCTCTTGACATTTATGTAAAAGCATGGTATAATTTAATCAGGCGATTAAGTCACTCTTAATTAAAGGAGTATATTATGGCGGATATTAAAATCATCGGAGAAAGCCTGCCCTCGATCCCATGGCAGGAAAAGCCCGAAAAATGCACCTCTCCCGTATGGAGATACAGTGAAAACCCCATTATCGACAGAAACCCTCTCCCCAATGTGGCAAGGATCTTCAACAGTGCCGTAATGCCTTACGGTGACGGATATATTGGCGTTTTCCGCGGTGAACAGCGAAACGGTATCCCTCATATTTACCTTGGAAGGAGCAACGACGCCATTCACTGGCAATTCGATGAAGAAAAGATCCCCTTCACCAATGAAAACGGCGAACCTTTCATGCCGATATATGCATACGACCCACGTCTTGTAAAAGTTGAGGACACATATTATATAATGTGGTGTCAGGATGCATTCGGTCCTACGATAGGCATTGCGAAAACTACCGATTTTGAGACCTTCACCCGCTTAGAAAACCCCTTTCTCCCCTACAACCGTAACGCGGTCCTTTTCCCTCGCAGGATAAACGGTAATTTCGTAATGCTTTCGCGCCCCTGTGACAATGGTCATACAGCCTTCGGCGACATCTTCCTCACAGAGAGTAAGGATATGGTCTACTGGGGACGTCACCGTCACGTCATGGGACGATGCGAAAACTGGTGGGAAAGCCTGAAAATAGGCGGTGGAGCTGCACCTATCGAAACTGACAAGGGCTGGCTCATTTTTTACCACGGTGTCGTCAATACCTGCAACGGCTATGTTTACAGCATAGGCGCGGCGATACTCGACATCAACGAACCCTCGAAAGTTCTTCACCGCTGCTCGAATTATATCCTCACCCCCGAGGAGTGGTACGAAGAGCGCGGATTTGTGCCGAACGTGTGCTTTCCGTGTGCAACGCTTACAGATGCAGATACAGGACGCATCGCAATATATTACGGCTGCGCAGACAGCTATGTGGGAGTCGCTTTCACTACTGTTCAGGAGATATATGATTATATCCTGAAGTACGACAAGCTTCAGCCCGAAGATGATACACTTGGTATCAGATAATGGTATTTGTTTTATGGCAACATCTTAAATCACTCACTTTCATGCGAAGGAGCTGCTATAAGCGTATTTCTTATACAGAATACCTATGCAGAATATTGAGGGAGCCCCTTTTGAAAAAGGGTCCTCCCTCAAACTCCATCCCTAAAACTTCTGTTTTTATTTTTTCTCGGATAGGGCACGACCTGTAATTATACAGGTCTTTTTTATTTTGTTCGTGCCCTATCCGAGAAAAAATCAGATAAAAGTCTTTGGAAAGGGGTTCGGGGAAGAACCTTTCCTCAGAAATGGTTCCCCCGATAATATACATATATGTTCCATATAAGCAATACGTTTACGGCAGTCTCTTTTTGCTTTATGCTTCGTCATTTTTAACAAGGGGTATTCCGTCAAATTGATGAAAAGCCGAAATTTTCGTTGTCATTATGCACAATTTCAATAGTTGAAAATTGTCCGCTATGCGTTATCCTTGCGAAATTCACTGTCCTATTCCGCATTTTCGCAAAAAATACTTGCAGTTTTTTGTGAAATGTGATAAAATATAGTGATACTTGAAAATGACAATAAAAAATAGAGACTACTATTTAAAAGGAGAAACATATGGCAAAGATCAAGGCTGCTGTGATTTTTGGCGGCACTTCGCGCGAACACGACCTTTCTCTCGGATCTGCTGCGGAGGTTATACAGAACATTCCAAGAGATAAATATGAAGTAATTTGCATAGGCATAACACGTAAGGGCAGGTGGCTTTATTTCCCGGGCTCTCCCGATGAGATCGCTGACGGAACATGGGAGCAGAATACAGACTGCACTTCCGCACTTATATCACCCGATCCTCTCCACAGAGGCATAATCACTATCGAAAACGGCGAGACCTCGGTAAAGAAAATAGATGTAGTATTTCCCATACTCACAGGAAAGCGCAGCGGCGACGGCACTATACAGGGACTTCTCGATCTTTCGGGAATACCCTACGTCGGAAGCGGCGTACTTGCTTCCGCTTCATGTATGGATAAATCACACACCCACATGGTAATGGACGATTACGATATCAAGACTGCAAAATGGCAGCTCATCACTCAGCGCGAGATAAATCAGCTTGATGAAAGATGTGCTGATATTGCTGAAAAGCTTGGATTTCCACTGGTCGTCAAGCCTGCAAACAGCGGCAGCAATGCAGGTACCAGCTTCGCTGAAAACGCAGAACAGCTCATAAGTGCAGTAAAGCTTGCTTTTTCCAGCGACAATAAAGTCGTTGTGGAAAAATACGTAAAGGCACGTAAGCTTGAAGCTGCTGTATATGGCTATGATTCGCCTGTCTGTTCGGCTATCGGCGAGATAAAGAATTCAAACAAGCCCTACGATCCTACCGATTTTAATGTTAGTACAGGCGATGATCTTACTGTTCCCGCCGATATCTCAAGAGATATAGAAAAAGCCGCTCAGAATATGG
>CAMYYQ010000173.1 GCA_947303535.1 uncultured Ruminococcus sp. | reverse complement strand
CGACCACAAAGGAATGTTTGAAGTCTTCTGTTATCCCTCTGCCTTTAAAGACAGCTGTCACAGTTATTTCACACCCATTCAGAACCGTATAATCCCTGTCGGGCATATCGCACATATAATATGCATATTTTTCGTAAAACGCTTCTGCCTCTTTCAGCTGCGTTTCATTCAGAGACTCAATTTTATCCGCCTTGAAATCATTTACTTTTTCGCCGCCTTTAAGCTTCTCACCGCCAAACAGCTTTTCGCATATGACTTCTTCATCAGCAAATTCCTTCTCTACAATGTCCGATGGATACATGAAGTTTACAGCAGCTGCGGCGTCACCCTTGTCTACTATTGCCTCCAAATAGCTTTTTACAACTTTCACAGCATTTTCAGAGAAATCTTCAACGTCAGTTTCGACAGTCTGTTCTGTTGGTGCAGACTCTAACTTGCTGTCACTGCACGAAGTTAAAGAAATGGCAAGTAAACTGCTCAGAATAAGTGCCAGTGCTTTATTTTTCATAAAAATGCAATGCTCCTTTATATTAATTATTCGGAGGGAAGTTTTGTTTCAGATATTCACAAAACATACTTCCTACATAACTTCTATGGTAGCTATTTTCATATATCATCAGATCGGCATCAACACCGTGAGCCGACAGCCTTTCGTAAACAGACTTTGCATCTTCGGGGATAGTCGGCAGATCTGCATATTCTTCAGGTTTTTGATTTCTGAACCTGTATGTCTCGTTTTCGCCTGCACATATAAAGACTTTTTTGTCCATTGTCTCGTTGCGGTCGAAATAACCGAACTCATTCCTGTATGCATACGGGTCTGAAATACTTTTCAGATCCATCTTATCACCGCTGTCATAATAATAACTCCATAACGCTGGACTTGCAATTATATAGTTTGCAAAAGGCTGATATTCATACCTGTCGGAATTGCAGAGAGCGTAGTGAGAAAACAGACCGCCCAGCGAATGTCCGAATAAAACGCTTCGGCTGCTGTCCACCTTATAATTGGCAGCGATCAGCTGCATAAGGTCATTGGTTATGAAATCCAGCATCTTATCCTGCTTTACAGCAAACTTGTCAAAACGAATATTGTCATCAACGCCGTCCGTATCATAATCGTAGCCGAGAGTAACAAATATCACAGGAGCTGCTTCTCCTTCGTTTATAAGCTGCCACGCATCAGGCAACTTTACGAGCCAGTATTCCGCGTCACAGACCAGAAATACAGGATACTCCTTGTTTTCATCGTAATTCGGCGGCAGTATTATATGCGAGAGAAAATTTGCATCAAGCTGTTCATCGTAGATTTTCAGTTCGCGGATATTTTCCTCTATACTCTTTACTTTCTTATGTACAGCATCGCCAGTTTCCTGAGGTATACCGTAGGAAAGGCGATTGACACCTATCTGAAAAGCTTTCTCAGGATAAAGCAGGGTAAACTCGCGGTAGCTGGTATTTTCCTTTTCCTTATCGGTCATTGTGTCGGGATATGTAAGTCCGTCGTAGTATTCGATCGGCGGAGCAGTCGGCTTTTCCGTAGTAGGTTCTGTTTCTGTTTCAGTCGTCTGTTCAGCAGCAGTTTCCGCAGTTGTTTCCGTCGGTTTCTGTTCTGTTGGTGCAGACTCTGACTTGCTGTCGCTGCATGAAGTAAAAGAAATGGCAAGTAAACTGCTCAGAATAAGTGCCAGTGCTTTATTTTTCATAAAAATGCAATGCTCCTTGATATATCAGTTTATGGGAGGGTAGGTCTGCTTCAAATACTCTTTCAGCATATCCTCCACATAATTGGTATGATAACGATCCTCATATATTTTTAGTTCTGCGTTCACGCCGTGAGCGATAAGCCTTTCGTAAAGATCTCTCACATTGTCGATCACATTATCGCCGCCATTATACCCTATCGTGTTAAGATCAGGTTCTCTGCCGCCTGCGCATACCCAAACATTTTTATCCAATGTCTCATGGCGTTCAAAATAGTCATAATCGCTGTTACACGCCATATGCTCTGCAATAACGCTCTCGTCATAACCTTCAGGCATGATTTCGTCCCAGTACTCCTTGCTTCCCATAGTCCAGAATGCCGAGCTTCCTATTATGTAATTAGCAAATGGCTGCTTATCATACTTATCTGAATTGAAAAGCGCGTAATCTGCAAACAGACCGCCCCAAGAGTGCCCGAAAAATACGGAATGCGAAGCATCTACCCTGTAATTGAGGGATATAGCTCCCATAAGGTCATTGGTAATAAAATCGAGAAATTTGTCCTGATAAAGGATAAAGTTGTTAAAACGTGTAGTATCGCCGTAATCCACATCATAATCGTAACCAAGAGTAACAAATATCACAGGCGATGCCTCGCCGTCCTTGATGATATTCCACATTTTCGGCACACAGGATATCCACGATACCGCATCGGTTATAAGGTATACAGGATATTCCCTGTTTTCATCATAGTCGGGCGGAAGAATTATATGTACAAGGAAATTTTCATCGAGCTGCTCATCATACATTTTCAGCTCGCGAACATTGTCCTGTATCTTCTTCATCGCACTTTCATCGGGATACACGCTCCACCTGTACCAACCTATCGAGAACCCCTTTTCGGGAGAAAACAGTGTTATTTCACGGAAACTTGAATTTTCCTTTTCCTTTTCGGTCATGGTGTCAGAGCATATTAATCCGTCATAATATTCAACTTCTGCTTTAGTCGCAGGTTCTGTAGTAGGTTCTGTTTGTGTTTCTGTGGTCTGCTCTGCAACAGTCTCAGCGGCCGTAGTTACCTCAGCTTTATCCTCGGAGGAGCTGTTCCCATTTGTATCACTGCACGAAGCTGCTGTACAAAGAAGCAAACCACAGGTAATAAGTATCGTTATGCGCCTTTTCATGATGATCACCCAAAAAGCATCACTCTTCCGGTCTTGCAGTTGCTGTTGCGCTTTCCTCAGTATCTGTTGACTCATCAGGTTCTTCAAGTAAGCTGAGCAGATCGGAAGGCTCTACAGGAACGAACTTCCAGCCCTCGTCTTTAAGATAAACGAAACAAGCCTCCTCTGTGCCGCCGTCCTTGACACCGTCCTTTTCGATATCAACAGTCATGCCGAGGTAATAGCCTTTTTCTACCTCTGCCTTTATATCGTCTACGCCCATCATCTCTGCAACAGTCTCAAAGTACTTTTCAGCTCCGCGAAGAGCGTCCTCGCTGAGTTCCTTTACATTTTCAGCCTTGCAGTCTTTCAGCTCGCCGCTGTCGCTCATAAGGTCGGAAGCCTCTGCAAACTGATCTGCAAACTCTGAATTTTTAAGAGCCTCTACTACGCTGTCAGGATACATACTTTTAAGAAGTCCGTCAACTTCGCCTGTAAGAGTTATCTCAGCAAATTTTCTTACCCCGTCGTTTATTTCTTTAAGCTCGTCGCCCTTTACCTCTTTATCGGTAACGCCAGCGCTGTCGTCCTTTTTATCGTCATTATCATCTTTATCGGCTGCTTCTTCAGTAGCAGCTTCAACATCGGCTGCTGTTGTATCGGCAACTGTTGTTGTCTCTTTCTTGCTGCCGGAAGAAGCTTTTTCCTCTTTTGTGTCACCGCATGAAACTGCGGCACATATGAACATTGTGCAGGCAAAAAGGATAGCTGTAAGTTTTTTCATGATCTCTTTACTCCTCATATTTGAATTAATGTATAATCATTCCGCCTCATATGTTAAAAGATACTATGGGCGTAAATAGTGACCGTACCTAATTATTCTTACATACTTTAACAATAATTGCAAGCCTTTTTTGCATAAAATGATTTTCTTTGTTGATTTTTATACAAAGTACAGCATTTTTAACGTCTATTTTTTGTCATCGCATATATGGTATTTTTTTCCGAGATGTGTTATAATAGGTATAACTCGAATGATGTCTTTCTTGGGATCGTTCGGTAATGTTTAAAATGGAGGTATACACCAATGGCAAATAAGTATTGTTACCTTTTCTCTGAAGGTAATGCCAACATGAGAGAGCTTCTCGGCGGTAAGGGTGCTAACCTGGCTGAGATGACAAACATCGGTCTCCCTGTTCCTCAGGGCTTCACGATCACAACAGAGGCTTGTACTCAGTACTATGAGGACGGCGGTATCTCTGATGAGATCCAGGCTGAGATCAACGAGTATATCGTTAAAATGGAAGGAATCACAGGAAAGAAGTTCGGAGATAAGGAAAATCCTCTCCTCGTATCTGTTCGTTCAGGTGCAAGAGCTTCAATGCCTGGTATGATGGATACAATCCTTAACCTCGGTCTTAATGAGACTGTTGTTAACACAATTGCTGAAAAGTCAAATAACCCAAGATGGGCTTGGGACTGCTACAGAAGATTCATCCAGATGTATTCTGACGTAGTTA
>CAMYYQ010000172.1 GCA_947303535.1 uncultured Ruminococcus sp. | reverse complement strand
TAACTGACGCAAAGATAGTGAATTACACAGAAACTCCCGCAAGACGTATTGACCTGAGCTTTGCAATAAGCTACAACTCAGACTTTGAAAAGGCTAAGCAGGTGATACTCGATGTTATCGCAAATGAAAAGCTCATACTGAAAGAGCCTGCACCCATAGTTAGAATGAGCTCACACAATAACAGCTCGGTATCAATTGCAGTTCTTGTATGGGTAAACAACGGAGACTTTCTTGAAGAGCGCTACAATATGACAGAAGCAGTTAAGGCTGCATTTGATGAAAACGGCATAGAGATACCGTTTGACCAGTTAGATATTCACATAAAGGATAAGGTTTGATGAGCGAAAATAAAGAGACAAAACAGAGCGAAGCCCCTAAGAAAGAGACTAAAAAGAAAAAGTCAGGCAAGTGGCTGTGGTTAGTGATATTGTTTATCATATGGTGGTTCAATAACTATACGCTGAAAACCAACAGTGTCAGCATGAAGTCGGCAAAGGTCAGCAGTAAAATGCGCTTTGCAGTTATTAGTGACCTTCATGCCACAAAGCATGGCATAAAGAATAAGACCATATTTGAAGCCATTGACAAGGAAAAGCCCGACGCTGTATTCTTCCTCGGGGATATGTATACAAGTGACAGCGACAAAGCACTTATGAGCAAGCCTGTGGAGCTTGCAGAGAAATTCATATCTGCGGGATATCCCGTTTATGCAGTAACAGGCGAGCACGACACCGATGAGGAGTATATAAACGCTCTTGAGAATGCAGGTGTGAACGTCCTTGAGTATGAAAGCGAATACATTGATGTAAAGGGCAATCGTGTGCATCTTATGGGTATAGACAATGTGTACTACAGTTCCACATTCGATCTCAGGAACGAGTTCTCCACAGATGAGAACAGCTTCGACCTTCTGCTTGCACATATACCGAATTATGATAAATTCGCGGATTTCGGAGCTGACCTTACCATATGTGCAGATACTCACGGCGATATGGTACAGATACCATTCGGAATGGGACCGCTGTACGATACAGAAACAAAAACATGGTTTCCGAAGCTCTCGGATAAAGAGCTTAAAATATATGACAAAGGTTTTTTTGATTATGACGGGGGGAAAATGTTCATAACATCGGGAGTAGGAGTTTATCCCGGACCTTTCCGATTTAATAACCGTCCCGAAGTAGTCATTTTAGACGTTGAACCAAAGAGGTGAAAGGTATGAGCAGGGAAAATATTACAGATATTGCAGTTATCGGAGGCGGAGCATCAGGACTTGCGGCAGCTATCGAGGCAAAGTCATTAATGCCCAATGCAAAGGTAGTCATACTTGAAAAGCTTGACAGAGTAGGAAAAAAGCTGCTTGCAACAGGCAACGGAAGATGCAATCTCAGCAACACCGATCTCAGTGACGGACATTTTCACGGCAGCGTAAGGAATGCAAAGAGGATAATGCAGTCAACTCCCTCGGCAAAGGAGTTTTTCGGCAGTCTCGGAGTACTGTGTACAGCTGATTCAAAGGGCAGGATATATCCTCGCAGCAATAATGCGGCAACTGTGCTCAACGCATTGAGAATGAGGGCAGAGGAGCTGGGTATCATTGAAAGATGCAGCTTTGAAGCCAATTTCATAGAGAGTACTGACAAATGCTTCAGGATATGTACTGCTTCAGGGGAGAAGTACCCTTGCAGACGAATAATAGTTGCAGCAGGAGGCTATGCTGCACCGCAGTTCGGAACGGACGGAAGCGTTATAAGGCTTCTCCGCAGCAAGGGCTGCCACACTACAAAGATCTGCCCTGCCGTAGCACCTCTGAGGGTTCGTCCCGAGCTTCTGAAAGGGCTCAAAGGAGTCCGCGCAAAGGGCAGAGTAACAGCTTATTCGGGCGGACGTTTCCTCAAGGACGAAACAGGCGAGATACAGTTTACCGAGAACTCGCTTTCGGGTATCTGTGTTTTCAATATGGCTCATCTTATTTCAAGGTTCGACGGTAAGCTCACACTCAGGCTGGACCTTGCGGCAGATATGGAAAATGAACAGCTCATGGGCTATCTTCGCATCATACACTATCAGCGCGGAAAGCATACTACTGACGAGCTGCTGACGGGACTTTTCCAGCGTAATCTTGCAGCATACATAACCAAGAGAGCTTTAGGCAAGCCTCTTACGGACAAGATATCATCACTGACTGATGCTGATCTTAGAAAGGTAGCACAGCTCATAAAGAATATGGATTTTGACATTCTCGGAAGCGCACCGTGGAAAGATGCACAGGTAACATCAGGCGGTATCAGCGGCGAGTGCGTTGATGACAGATTGCAGCTTAGAAGCGAAAAGGGCATATTCCTCTGCGGAGAGATACTTGATATCGACGGCGACTGCGGCGGCTATAACCTGCAATGGGCGTGGTCATCGGGAATATTTGCAGGACGAAACTGTGCGGAGTCACTGAGAGGGGCGGCACTATGATAAGAGCAGGCGGCATAAGAATTTCGCTTGATACCGACCTCAGCGACCTTGCCGGGATATGTGAGAAAAAGCTGCATATCGACCGCAGCAGGATAATCAGCGTAAAGCTTGCGAAAAAGTCAGTTGACGCACGTAAGAAGTCCGATGTGCATTTTCTTATTTCCCTTGATATTGAAGCAAAGGGCGAGGAAAAGTTGCTGAAAACTCTGAAAAACGTCTCGAAAACCGAAAAAACGGACTACAAAGTACCAAAGCTTAAAAGCCTGCCGTACCGCCCTGTAGTTGTTGGTTTCGGACCTGCTGGAATGTTCGCATCACTTGTCCTTGCAATGGCAGGAGCAAAGCCAATAGTCCTCGAAAGGGGCTGCGATGTGGACTCCCGTGTAAAGGCGGTTGAGGAATTTCAGAGCGGCGGAAAGCTCGACACCGAATGTAACGTGCAGTTCGGCGAGGGCGGAGCAGGAACTTTTTCCGACGGCAAGCTCACCACAGGAATAAAGGACAGGCGTATCGGCTGGATACTTGAAAAGTTTGTGGAATTCGGTGCACCAGATGAGATACTTTATCTTGCAAAGCCCCATATCGGTACGGACAAGCTCCGCGGAGCTGTAAAGGCTCTCCGTGAGAGAGTCATATCACTTGGTGGAGAAGTCAGATTTAACGCTAAATTCTGCGGATTTGAAGCTGAAAACGGCAGTCTCTCCGCAGTCAGATACATACATGACGGACAGGAGCATAAGCTTGAAACTCAAAGCCTGATACTTGCAACAGGGCATAGCGCAAGAGACATATTCGAGCTGCTCTACAATGAGAATATTGACCTTTCACAGAAGAATTTCTCTGTGGGAGTCCGCGCGGAGCATCTCAGAAAAGACATTGACAAAGCCATGTACGGAGACTTCGCAGGACACCCTGCACTAAAAGCAGCCGATTACAAGCTTGCGGTACATCTCCCAAACGGACGCACATTGTATACCTTTTGTATGTGTCCGGGCGGACACGTTGTGGCAGCTTCTTCTGAGGAGGGCAGACTTGCAGTTAACGGTATGAGCTACTTCTCACGTGATGCGGAGAACTCCAACAGCGCATTGCTTGTGAATATAAATACCGATGACTACGGCAGCGATCACCCTCTTGCAGGAATGTATTTCCAGCGTGAGCTTGAAGAAAAGGCTTTCATTGCAGGCGGCAGTAATTACCATGCACCTGCGGCAGTCCTCGGGGATTTCATGGAAGGCCGTGTCAGTGAAAAGCTTGGCAGGGTCAAGCCATCATACCGTCCCGATATAAGATTTGCTGCTCCCGAGGAATATCTTCCAGACTATGTGTGCGAGTCCCTGAGACTTGGTATAAAGGAAATGGGCAAAAAGATAAAGGGTTTTGATGATAATGACACTCTCCTTACGGGAATAGAGAGCAGGAGCAGCTCACCTGTAAGGATAAACAGAGGCGATGACCTGCAATCCGTATCGCTGAAAGGACTCTTTCCCTGCGGTGAGGGAGCAGGCTATGCAGGCGGCATCGTTTCGGCAGCAGTTGACGGCATGAAGTGCGCCGAAGCTGTCATAGAAGCTCTGAGCCGTTAAACTGTAGGGACGACCATTGGTCGTCCGCAAAAAATGTCTTAGTTATGAAGATCAATGTTATCGGCGGAGAAATGGACAGACGCGAGATAGACGAGTACATAAAGTATGTGGGACAGAAATATGTCGGCAGACAGATAGGTGAGCTTGATATTACCATAGACGGTGAATTTGTAGACCTGAAAGTCCATTTCAAGGACATGGATTTTCAGAGAGCGTACCGTTCAGCCGACTATCTGGTAAACAGTATGGAAAAGCTCAATGATGCAAAGCAGAAGGAGTTTTCCGAAAAGGAAAGGCACAAGGTTTAAGGAGCAAATCGAATGAATTTAACTAACA
>CAMYYQ010000171.1 GCA_947303535.1 uncultured Ruminococcus sp. | reverse complement strand
AGCAACAGGAATAGTAAGACGCATCGACGACCTCGGCAGGGTCGTCATACCGAGGGGGGAGATACGCCGGATGATGCGGATCGGGCTGTCAGTCTTCTATTGACATCATTGACAGCGGAATACAGGTTCAGTCTTGCACTTAGGAGTGTTGCGGAGAGGGCGGGGGAATAATACATAAAATAACAGGCGGCCAAGGCCGCCTGTCTTGAATACAGCTCATATATAAAAATCCGCCCGGACCTGATGGAAGCCCGGGCGGATCATTTTATTCATCTTCGGTTTCAGCTATGATATCATTACCGGAAACTGCCGGGGGATGAAACACTACATTCCCTGTTTCTGTACTGATGGAATACATATCATTTTCAAACAGCTTCCTCAGCAGGCTGATGGAACCCTTTATTATCATATCTATCACCTTTTTTCTGTTGCACATATTGCTGCGGAAGGTCTTTCAAGACCGTTCAGTTCAACATCGTCCCGCTTTCCACATCCGCTCTGTACAAATGAGCACTGAGCGGAAAATGTGCTGCATGGGATCCTTTCTTGTTACCATCTGTACAGCTCCTTTCCTGTGTGGTATGTATATATTATAACCTGTGTTACGCCGTTTGTCCAATCCCAATGATTTATCGGAGGCTATAAGAACAGGCTATATGCTGTCAGTTTTTTATGATATCATTCAGCTGTTCAACGAGCTTTCCGACTTCAAGGCCGTGAACGTCTGCTGCATCGCTGATAGTCTCAACACCAGATGACGGACACCCCAGACAGTGCAGACCTATGCTGAAAAGCAGTTCGGCAGTTTCGGGGTGAAAGAGAACAAGGTCACCGATAAGCGTATCTGGGGTTACCGTCTCAACTCTGTCAATATCTATTTTCATGGCACACCTCAGATGTGGTAATTATTGTCCTTGATAGAATCAAAAAGTCCGTATTCAAAGAGTATTTCTTCAAGTCGCTCCTGAGAGAGAGGCTTCGGGATAACAAACTGTGTATTTTCCTCTATCTTTCTCGCAAGCTCACGATACTCGTCAGCCTGCTTGACATCGGGCTTATGGTCTATGACTGTCTTTTTGTGTATCTCCGCTCTCTGTACCTCGTTGTCACGGGGAACAAGGTGTATAAGCTGTGTTCCAAGCTCCTTTGCAAATGCCGCTACAAGCTCCCGCTCACGGTCAACGTTACGGCTGTTGCAGATAATACCGCCGAGACGCACACCGCCCTGCTTTGCATAGCGTGCGATACCCTTTGATATGTTGTTTGCCGCATAGAGAGCCATCATCTCGCCGCTTGCTACGATATATATTTCCTTTGCTTTGCCCTCACGGATAGGCATTGCGAAACCTCCGCAGACAACATCGCCGAGAACGTCATAGAATACATAGTCGAGGTCGTCAGTATAAGCACCGAGACGTTCAAGAAGGCCGATAGAAGTGATGATACCGCGTCCTGCACAGCCTACACCGGGCTCAGGACCGCCGGATTCTACACATCGTGTACCGCCGTAGCCCTCCTTGAGAATATCCTCAAGCTCAATATCCTCGCCGCTTTCACGCAGAGTGTCAAGCACAGTTCTCTGTGCAAGTCCGCCGAGAAGAAGCCTTGTAGAATCCGCCTTAGGATCACAGCCTACTACCATTACCTTATTGCCTCTCTCAACAAGTCCTGCCGTAAGGTTCTGAGTAGTGGTAGATTTTCCGATACCACCCTTTCCGTAGATTGCGATCTGTCTTATTTCCTTAGCCATTTTTATTCACCTTTCATTCTTGATATAAACCGTTATCTGTCAGCCTTTAGCCAACATTATGATCATTCATATTTTCCGATAGCCGCTTCCATAAGCTGACGGCTATTGGCTTTGATCTGAGGATAGACTGTACCGCCGCAAGCAGAGATATATGCGGCGGCACAGTGCAGGATAAAGTTCCTGCGGACATGAGACTGTCAGCCGTGTGAGAATGTATCCTTGTGTGCAATGCGCTTCAAGTAAATCTGATCGCCGTAGTCCTTTTCACCGGGTACTCCGACAGCATCCGCACGGCATCTCTGACAATGCCTGAATACATCTATGTATTTCGCAGCCTTTGCCCTGACGCTTTCTATCTGAGCGCAGGCGGGCTCGGGATAGTCTTTCAGCTCGTTCTGAGGGATAAGCGGGATAATGTTGTAGATAGAAGCGCCCTCTTCTTTCACGGTCTTCGCTATCTCCTCGATATGATGATCGTTTATGCCGATCACAAGCACCGTATTGACTTTTATGGTTATGCCTGCCGCACTGACCTTCCTTATGCCTTCAAGCTGATTTCTGATAAGTATCTCAGCCGCTTCTACTCCTGTATAGTGCTTTCCGTGATAAAGTATACCACGGTTGAGTTTTGCCTCTATTCCGGGATCAACAGCATTTACCGTAACTGTCAGCGAATCAATATCCGTTTCGATTATCTCATCAGCCTTTTCAGCAAGGAGCAGTCCGTTTGTGCTCATGCATTTTACAAGTTCCGGAAACTCTTTCTTTATAAGGCGGAAGGTTTCAAGTGCATAATCTGACGCAAGAGTATCTCCCGGACCTGCGATACCTGCGACCTTGATCGCAGGACAAAGCTCCAGTGATCTCCTGATAACGTCTATTGCTTCCTCCGGCTTTATGACCGTTGAAGCAACTCCCGGACGCTTTTCGTGATCGTTGATGCGCCTGTCGCAGAAGCGGCATTCGATGTTGCAGGTGGGACTTATGGGAAGATGTATCCTGCCAGTTGTCCCCTTCTTTCCTCTTGCATAGCAGGGATGCTTGTCGGTCAGTTCTTCGTAGGATATCGCCATTCGTCCACCTCCCACAACTTATCATTGATTATTTTTTCTACAAGCGGCTCAATGGGAAACGGTGCTTCATACACCGTAAGTCCGCGGCTTTCAAGCTGCTCCGATGCACCTGAGCCTATCTTAGCAACAAGTACTGCGTGAACGTCGTAAAGAACATCTATTACCTTGTCAAATGATGAATCATGGTGATAATGCCCCTGACAGACACGTTCAACTTCTCTTGTTCCCGTATATTCATATTTTCCTGTTTCAGCATCCAGTTCAATTATGTGAAATCTCTCTGCATGACCGAAATGCTGATTTACGACGATACCGTCAGTAGAAGCGACAGCTATTCTGTACGCCATATTTTTCCTCCTTTGCTTTGGGGTATGTGTCTATTATACATGGGCGCAGCAGCTCTGTCCAATACTTGTTACCGAGACTTGATTCTCAGAAAAACCGATACCCCCTGCATTTATACATATAAATACCCGAAGCCTTATCAGAACTTCTGTGACTGAAAATACGGTTATCGGATTTTCTGAGAATCAATGCTCAGAAAGATGAATTGGACAGTTATCGGGTTTTATGATAGACTATTTTTCGTAGCCGGAAGACAAGCATACAAACGAAAGGAATGAATGGAAAACATGAAAAAGACAAAAGCATTATTAGCCTCTTTGCTGCTCTTTGCTTCTGCAGTAACAGGCTGTGCGGAAAGCAGTACTGCGGCAACAGGGCCGCAGGAAAAAAACGCTTCTCTGAAGGTAGGTTATCTGCCGTCCCCCGGACACCTTCTCTATTTTGTGGCACAGGAGGAGGGACTGTTCAAAGATGAAGGACTGAACACAGAGCTTGTCATGTTCGGCGAGAACAACAGCGAACTTGCGGCTCTTGAATCAGGGAAGATAGACGTGGGCGCTTTCGGCTCCAGTGAGCTTGTAACTTTTCTTGCTGACGGACACGATGTAACTGTGTTCGGCGGTGCGATGATAGCAGGTCACGGACTTATTGTCAAGCCTGAGCTCGTAGATGGAATACCAGAGGAAGACTGGTCACTTGAACTTCTCAAAGGAAAGAACATCGGCGTCGAGGGTGTGGACTCAGGTCATATCGTTTACCGCTCAGCGGCAAAAAAGCTCGGACTTGAGGATTCGATACACTTCAATGTGTTCGCAGACGGCGCGGACGCCTACAACTCGCTCAAAAACGATGATATTGATGCTGCGGTGCTTTACGCCCCCTATCGTATTCTTGCAGAGGACGAGGGTTATGTCATCCTTTCAAACAGCGGCAATGTATCGGGCTTTGAAAATCATGTATGCTGCCGGCAGGCTTCGCTCACCTCTTCGCTTGAGAAGGATCCCGATACATACGAAGCCTTTCTGCGAGCCCTTATCCGTGCCTATCGCTTCTATCAGACAGAGCCGGACAAGACCATAAAGGACGTACAGAAATATGTAGACGTTGAAGAAGACTCCCTCAGAAAGGATACATACGAATATGACACCCAGATAGCGAATCCCGAGCCTGATGTCACCGGTATGAAGAATTTCTATGACGCACTTGTCGATACCGGATTTGTGGAGGAATTTGA
>CAMYYQ010000170.1 GCA_947303535.1 uncultured Ruminococcus sp. | reverse complement strand
CTCGCTCTACTGGAAGGACTATGAAGAATACAGCAAAAACGGCATTGGCATCTGCCTAATGCACGGAAACGAGCCTGCTTCATGGGCATTTTCGGCTGCATCAAGCAGCTTGGAATGTGACATTGGTATTGAGACTGCCGAAGCCTATCGCCGCCGCGGACTGGCTTTTATTGCCGCAGCTGCTGCCATAAGGGATATGCTCCCCGAGAAGCGCCCTGCGTGGACTTGTCAGCGTTCAAACCTTGGTTCAGCACGAACAGCCGAAAAGCTTGGATTTGTTAAATGCGGCGAGTACTTTTTGATACGAAAACCACTATAAGCTACCTTTTCGGGAGCTTTTTCGTAACGAATCATCTGCTCGTTTCATATAATAATGGGTAATGAGTGGTTGGAATGAAAACACCTGAGATGATCGCTATAATTGTTGTTGCTGTTATCGCCGCAGCTGAGCTCATATGCCTTTTTATATGCTCAAAACACATGGGCAAAAGCTATCCCCTTTGCACTGTTATCCCCGTTTTTGCCGATGATACGGAGCTTTCAGAGCGGCTTGACTACCTTTCCTCCATAATCGAGGACGGAAGTCTCATAGCTGATACTATCCTGCTAATAAACTATAGCAGAAGTGCAGAGCAATTGCAGCTTTGCAGCGAGTTTTGCGACCGTTATCACTCCGCTGAGCTTATTTCACCCGAGAATATTGAAGCACACCTAAGAAGTCAGTATAAAAAATAAGCACCTTTTTCTCCGCGCCTGCTGCTATTTTTCTGCTTTTATGTTATAAGCGAGGAGTCCCCGCTGCCATTTTCGCGCTATAATTCATTGTTACACAAATTTTTCTCCGCGTCATAAATCTTCAGAATTTTACAAAAAACTTGACAACCTCGTAAATACGTGCTATAATATGCTTAGCCAAATAAAAGAACGTTTGTTTTAATAGCGTTGCCGTATCTTTAGGTTCTTGTGCCGCAAGGTGTGCAGGTTTATGTCCTGTCACCCGCACTTTTATGAAAGTCCGATCATTCAGGCTTTTTTCTTTTCTCGTTTCTACCTTGGTACCGGGTAATGGGACGCGGAAAGTGTATTTCGTGAGTATACCGACAAAATATAAGCCGCAGGTAGTCCCTGCGGCTATTTTCATTTCTATTCACTTACCGACACCATTTTCGCCGACTGTTATTACGGCTGCTTTATTCCTGAACATCACAGTACTTTCTTTCATCAACTTGTGACTACTTCTCCGTTCCAGTCAATTATACCGCCGAATTCATAGATATGCGTATATCCCATATCCGCCAGTTTCTGAGCTGCCTCTTTGCTGCGTCGACCGCTTCGGCAGTATACCAGAATGACCTGATCGAGTTCGGGAAGCTCTTTAGGCTGCTCTGTATCTATTGATTCATTCGGTATCAGTATAGCATCGGGGATATGACCGCTGTCGTACTCATCCTGACGACGAACATCGACAATAACATGACCATCATCAGCCTTCATCATTTCCTTTGCTTTTTCCTGAGTAATATGCTTATAACTTCCTGTTGAGGTTTGAGATATTGAAGTCTGAACGTTATTCTCGGTAGTTGCTGCAAAAGAAGTGGTATAAGTTGATGAGACAGCAGTCGTAGTAGTTGTAGTAGTAGTTGTTGTTGTAATTGTTGTTTCAGCAGCAGATCTCTCAGTACCAAGAATAAACTTTTGCAGACGTACAAGATCGGAAATGCTGACTATTCCGTCACAGTTAACATCTGCGCTGAAACGATAATAATCTCCGCCTTCATAAATATCAAGGATAATTTTTCTGAGAGATATAATGTCGAATACGTCAACGATACCGTCTGAGTTTATATCCCCTTTCTGAGTTTCAGTTACATTTTCTTTGATCAGTTTAGCCATATAGGATTGAACTCCGGCTTCTGCTACATAAGCATTGTCAACGTAAAAATCCGTATTGCTTCCCTTTGTTTCAATACGTATCGTTGCATTAGATACATTCTCTGGAATAGTGTAAGAGATAGCAGAAAGATCAGTCCATTCCCCCTTTTTGGCAGTAGCAACAGCTGCTTTATCAAACTGTGTTATACCTTCCTCATCTTCGTAAATGACTGTCAGTATAAAATCTACCGCTTCTTCAGTGTCCTGCATTACTGCTGCACCGAAACCAAGTGATTCGCCTGACGAGAAATTATTTGAGATAGGCAAAACAACGCCTTCCCATTCTTCAGCACGACCTGATACAAGTACACTGTTATCACCGTATATATCACAGTAACCGTTTTCTGATACAGACAGCTCACATTCGTCATAAGGTGCCCAATCAAATATTTTATCGGAGTCAAAAGTATATATGCAATAATAGCCATCGGCGTCCTGAAATTTTAATCGCGGATTTGTTATGTAAGAACCATATCTGAGTATCACTGCATTGCTGGCTCCAAGTGGGATCATACTTATATTCTTGACGTTTGCAGATCCGCTGGATTTATAATTTTCGATATACAGACAGGCTTCATAAAGTGTTCCCGACATATCAACTCCAAGCTTTTCCCATGTTTCAAAATGTCTTCTTATAGCGACATAGTCGTTAATATAGTTGGTCTGATTTATGTTTACTTTGCTTTCAGTGCGTACACTCCAGTATCTGGGAAATGTTGTGGTACCGTCAAGACTTGGCTGATTATACATCATCTGCCTATACAAATTGTAAGTCTTGTTATCGATCATATAAGAGCCGCGATCTTCAATGTAGGACGGCAGTACCCAATCTCCGTAACCTTCTACGATATAATATTCTAAAAGAGGATTTCTTGTCCAGCCGTGAACACCTATGAATGAATTGCCTTTTGGGCAATATTCCACTTCATAGCTCAATGAACGATCAAATGTCAAAAGCTGCCTGTAATTCTGCTTTTTGCTGTCATAGTTTCTTCCCATACTGAACAAGCAATTATCAACATCTTGCCACGAACAAGTGAATGAGGCAGTATTGGGTTCCATCGTGGCATTACCGATAGAGTGGTCGTTCCACATTTCATAGTCGTATGTACCTGAATAGCCTCTTTTCTGCTGGTCAGCAGCGAAAACCGAAAACGGAACGGATCCGGCAATAAGCACAGCAGAAGCAATAATGCTGAATACTTTTTTGAAATTGGTCAAATTCATAATGATCACATCCTTCTAAAAAAATCAGAAACAAATATTTATATTCTTATAATAACTATTTTCATCAAGAAATACAAGTCGTTTTTTGTTGATAAAAATAGATCCTTTTTTAGAACAAAAGGCTAAAAATCAGATCATCTTCTATGTAAATCTATTCATACTTACGATTAATCCGTTGAAAATACGGCATTTATCACACGTATATACTGCAATAAAAATTTAAAGGACGGCTTTACACCGTCCTAAGTTTTATATAGATAATATGCTGCGAATTTTTTCCGTCAGAACATCTGCGCTTTTTTGCTGTGTTTTCTCTGACGGGTGACCGTTAGCTCCCCTGCCGTCACGTACTACCTGGGTCGACGAAAGGTAAGATGTGATGTTTTCGTCGCCGAATTCAGCTACCGCACGTTCTATTAGCTTGTAAATATCTTCGCCGCCCATAGTGCCGACAGTACAGATTATCGCAGCATCAGGACGCCTTTCACGTACAGTTTTTAAAAAAGCCTTATAGCTGTCTGTAAATTCACTGCCGCGACCTTCAATATCACGAATCACATAGTTGATATCATTTGTGCCGAGATTTATAACGACTACATCACATTGCTCAGAAAAATCCCATTCTGTCCCGTAGTCCTTGAAGTTACTTGACTCGTCGTAGCAGTTGGGCAAAAGAGCACCGTTGTTTTTCGTTCCGTCACTTGTGTAGCCTGACACGATACCGTAACCGCTGTAGCAGCAGGTAGTGTAGTCAGCACCGAGGGACTTCGCCGTAAGATAAGCATAAGTTTTTGAGAAATTCTCCGTTGAGGTCATAAACGATTCGCTGCTGTCTTTGCTCTCCACACCATATCCACAGGTAATTGAATCACCGATAAATTCTATGGTCAGCGGCGCTTTTTCAGCAGGCACAACAGGCTGAGCCGAGCTGCTGTCCACATTGACGGAGCGTATGCCAACTCCGCCGAACATTGCTTCTGAAAGCAGCATTACCTTTACAGACGCAGTTTTATCCGAATCTTTCCACAGACTGACAGTTACGTCTTTATCTGCGATTATCTCGTCAAATATGAGTTCATCATCAACATAGACAGCACAGCGCGGTCGATTTTCCTTGTTGTTCTCTATGCCGCTGCTGCCTGCAAGTGTCAGTGTTGCAGTCCTTCCGCTTACGCTGAATTCAGCAGCCGAACCGCTCTGCACCAGCCACAGAACACCGTCCTGCACAACATTTCTGCTTTGCAGCTTTG
>CAMYYQ010000169.1 GCA_947303535.1 uncultured Ruminococcus sp. | reverse complement strand
TACCTTAGTCTTGAACTCCTCGCTTGCGTCCTGCATAAGACCTGTATTATCGTTCGTGATCGCCGCAAAAGAAGAATGAATAGATTGCTCGGCTTTATTTTTGAACTGCTCATAGTTGAACTCGGGGAAATCCCTCATTACCTGCGGCAGATAGATCTTTGTCATCGAATTTACAGATTTGTGTGTATCTTCCAGAGTTTTATTGCTTTGATTGAGAGCGTCGATTATGTTGTCTGTGCCGTACATTTCTCTGGCGACTTTTTTAAGCCCTCTTCTGACATAAAAGAATATGATGATCGCAGTCAGAAGTATGATACCTATCAAACCCAGGAATATAAAACCTAAAATTTTCACCCTTTGTTTCTCTCCCCGAACGCCGATATAAAGCGCACATATTCCTTTCACGAAAATATACACTCCGCTAATGATAATTATACTTATTTTCGCTATAAAGTCAAGTATATGTTCAAAAAATTTCATTTAATTTGTCACAATTACTAAAAAATAGCTCTCTTTTAAACATAAAGAAAGCCGCCCGGATATGGGCGGCTTAAAGTCATTTTATGTTGTTAGATCAGTGATGACCTCTCTTAACATAAGTTGTATGCAGCAGCTTGTGAGCCTTCTCCTTGCCCGGAGCCTCAAAGTACTCATCATAAAGCAGCTTCATAACAGGGCTCTCGTGAGACCTTCTGAGCTGGTTAGCCTCATCTGAGCTGTAAAGAGCAGAAGCTCTGATAGCCTTGTAGTCAACATAGTTGCGAACGCTGTCGCTTGTTACAGGCTGACCGCCGCCGTTGATACAGCCGCCTGGGCAAGCCATTACCTCAACGAAGTGGTAATTCTTCTCGCCGCTGATGATCTGGTCAACGATCTTTCTTGCGTTAGCAAGACCGGAAGCAACAGCCACGTTCAGCTCAACTCCGCCAACCTTATAGGTAGCTTCCTTGATGCCCTGTGTACCACGAACTTCCTTGAATTCAACAGCCTTGCAGGTGCCGTCGATAGTTGCAGCTGCGGTTCTCAGAGCTGCTTCCATAACGCCGCCTGTTGCGCCGAAGATCACGCCTGCGCCTGTTGCTGTCTCGAAAGGCTGGTCGAATTTCTCGTCCTGAAGGTTTACAAAGTCGATACCTGCGGACTGGATCATTCTTCCAAGCTCACGAGTGGTGAGAGCAACATCAACATCGTCAAACTCCTGAGTTCTCTGTTCCTGTCTTGTGACCTCAAACTTCTTTGCGGTACAAGGGATAACGCTGACAACAAACAGGTTCTTTGGATCAATGCCGTTTTTCTCGCAGTAGTAGCTCTTGAGAACAGCGCCGAACATCTGCTGAGGTGATTTACAAGTGGAGATGTGATCCAGGAAATCCGGATAATAATGCTCACAGAATTTTACCCAGCCCGGGCAGCATGATGTGAACATAGGAAGTGTCTTTCCGCCCTTGATGCGCTCGATAAGCTCGTTAGCCTCTTCCATGATGGTAAGGTCAGCTGTAACGTTCATATCAAATACGCCGTCTGCGCCGAGTCTTCTGATAGCCGCAGCCATTTTGCCCTCAACGTTTGTGCCCATAGGCATATTGAAAGCCTCGCCCAGAGTAGCTCTTACAGCAGGAGCTGTAAAGAATACTACCTTCTTTTCCGGATCAGCAAGTGCGCTCCAAACAGCGTCCTCGTTGCTCTTTTCACGCAAAGCGCCAACAGGACAAGCAACGATACACTGACCGCAGCCTACGCATGGTGACTCCATGAGGTTCTTATCAAAAGCACAGTCAACGTGTACCTTGAATCCTCTTTCGATCTTGCCGATAACGGAAACGCTCTGAACGTCCTTACAAGCGGCGATACATCTCATGCACTTAACGCACTTGTTGTTATCTCTGATGAGATATGGCGAAGAGGTATCAAGCTCATATTCGGGGTCGCCCTCGCCTGAGAATCTGTCCTCGTCTACCTGATAATCTATAGCCAGCTTCTGCAGCTCGCAGTGATTGTTTCTGATACATGAAAGACACTTTTTCTTGTGGTTGGAAAGGAGCAGCTCAACAGTTGTCTTTCTTGAAGCTCTTACCTTAGGAGTGTTGGTCTGTACCTCCATACCCTCTGATACAGGGTGAGTACAAGCAGCCACCAGTCCTCTTGCGCCTGTTGCTTCAACAACGCAGATACGGCAAGCGCCTATGCAGTTAACATCCTTGAGGTAGCAAAGTGTAGGTATCTCTACATTTGCAGCCTTTGCAGCGTCCAGTATAGTAGAGCCTTCGGGTACCTCAACGGGGATGCCGTTTATTTTTACATGAATCATCTGATTTTCCATTAGTTACTTACCCTCCTCTACCTTACTTCTTTATGATAGCATCAAACTTACAGTTGGACATACATACGCCGCACTTGATGCACTTGGATTGGTCGATGACATGAGGCTGTTTAACCGTACCGTTAATAGCCTTAACAGGACAGTTCCTTGCACAAAGGGTACAGCCCTTGCACTTGTCTGCAACTATCTCGTAGCTCAGCAGGCTCTTGCAAACGCCCGCAGGACATTTCTTATCCTTGATATGAGCCTCATATTCATCTCTGAAGGATTTGAGTGTGGAAAGAACAGGGTTTGGAGCGGACTGACCCAAAGCGCACAAAGATGAGCTCTTCATATGGGTAGCAAGCTCTTCCAGCTTGTCGATATCCTCCATCTCACCCTTGCCGGATGTGATCTTTTCAAGGATCTGCAAAAGTCTCTTTGTGCCCACACGGCAAGGAGTACACTTACCGCATGACTCATCAACGGTGAACTCCAGGTAGAACTTGGAGATGTCCACCATACAGGTGTCCTCGTCCATAACGATAAGTCCGCCTGAACCCATCATAGAGCCCAGAGCTACCAGGTGTTCGTAGTCGATAGGAGTATCGATATACTTAGCAGGGATACATCCGCCGGAAGGTCCGCCTGTCTGAGCAGCCTTGAACTTCTTGCCGTTGGGGATACCGCCGCCTATTTCTTCAACTACCTCACGCAGGGTAGTACCCATAGGTACCTCCACCAGACCTACGTTGGTGATCTTTCCGCCAAGAGCAAATACCTTTGTGCCCTTTGATGTCTCGGTACCCATAGAAGCGTACCATGCAGCACCCTTGCGGATGATCTGAGCGATATTAGCGAGTGTTTCAACGTTATTAAGAACTGTTGGCTTGCCGAAAAGACCCTTGACAGCAGGGAACGGAGGACGTGGACGAGGCTCACCTCTGTGACCTTCGATAGAGGTCATAAGAGCTGTTTCCTCACCGCAAACGAATGCGCCTGCGCCAAGTCTGATCTCGATGTCAAAATCAAAGCCTGTGCCGAAAATGTCCTTGCCCAGAAGGCCTCTTTCTCTTGCCTGATCCAGAGCTACCGAAAGTCTGTGAACGGCAACAGGGTACTCTGCACGAACGTAAACAAAGCCCTGATGAGCGCCGATAGCGTAAGCTGCAATAGCCATAGCCTCGATTATAGCGTGCGGGTCACCCTCAAGGATAGATCTGTCCATGAATGCGCCCGGGTCGCCTTCGTCGGCGTTACAAGCAACATACTTGACGTCGTTTTGTGAAGCCTTGGCAAACATCCACTTCTTGCCTGTTGGGAAGCCTGCGCCGCCTCTTCCTCTGATGCCGGAGTCAAGGACTTCCTTGATAACGTCGTCCTGGGACATAGAGGTGAGGACCTTATGAAGTGCCTCGTATCCGTGTGTTCCTATGTACTCTTCAATGTTCTCCGGGTCAATAACACCGCAGTTACGAAGAGCGATACGTCTTTGCTTTTTGTAGAAGTTGGTCTCTGCAAGTGAGATTATAGAGCCGTCCTCGTGGATAGTCTCCTTATAGAGCAGATCCTTGCAGATATTGCCTTCCTTGAGGTGCTCTTTAACAACTCTTCTTACACCCTCCGGAGTAGCCTGAGCGTAGAAAACGCCCTCAGGATAAACGATCATGATAGGACCGAGAGAACAAAGGCCGAAGCAGCCTGTTCTTACAACAAGTATCTCGTTTTCGATGCCCTGAGCCTTGAGCTCGTCCTCAAGAGCAGCAAGCACCTTTTTGCTTCCCGATGACTGGCAGCCTGTACCGCCGCAAACAAGCACCTGCTTGCGGTAACCGGTCTTTTCAGCCAGCTTTTCAGCCTCGGAAGCGATTATACGTCTGACCTTGATAAGGTCGGATTTGGACTTTCTTATCTCATTAAGTTCATTTATAGTCATTATTCAGCTGCACCTCCCTCAGTACGATAAGAATCGAGTATCTTCTTTACCTGTTCGGGAACGAGCTTTCCGTAAACTTCCTCGCCGATAGTCATAACAGGTGCAAGTCCGCAAGCGCCCACGCATCTGCATGAGTCGATGGAGAAAAGTCCGTCGGGAGTACACTCGCCGCTCT
>CAMYYQ010000168.1 GCA_947303535.1 uncultured Ruminococcus sp. | reverse complement strand
ACATCCGCACATAGCTGCCGCTGTCAGTACTGAAATTACTGCTGCTGCCGCTTTTTTCATTTAAAGCCGCTCCCTTCGCTCATTGTCTGTTATAGTAATTTATCCCGTCATCAGGACGGAAGTATGTTCTTATATATCCGTCTGTGGAAAGGATAACAAATTCGTTTGTATCTTCAATATAATAAACGCCGTCGCCGTCCTCGGCTTCGGTCTTATGAAGAGCCTCGGAGTTGTTGATAACGTCGCTTGCACCCTTTTCGTATTCCTTTGCGGTCTCATAGCCGAAATCGTCATAGAACTCCGCACCGTGCTTCTCGAAATGCTGGTTCAGAAGCTTGGCATTTCGGAAATGATACTCAACATACGTACCGTCATCGCTCTGGAATACCGACTCTGTTTCCGTAGTAACATTTTCAGTTTCAGCAACGGTGGTCTTTTTATCCGACTTGTTGTTCTTTTTATTTTTAGTAGTGACAGTTTCGTTCTTTTCAGCTTTTGTCACTGTAGTTTTTTTGTCTTTCTGCTTTTTTGTTGAAGCCGTCGTAGTCTCAGGAACTGTGGTGGTCGATCTAACATTTTTGTTTTCTGTTGTTACTATAGTTATAACAGGTTCATCAATATACTTTGCATCGTAATCGTTATTGTCTCCGCAGCTGCCGAAAAGCGAAGCCGATACAACTGCTGTAGACAGTACGGCAAATATCTTTAGTTTATTCATAACATTCCTCCTGACTTCAGTTCAGAATAGTTCTACATTACAATTATACAGCAATACCTCAAAAATATCAAGAGAAATATCAACATCAGAAAAGCTTCCGTTCAAGGAAGCTTCTGCTCGCAGGATATGCCCTGCAAATGGCTGTATAACACTGATATCATGCTCTGACTGCGCGTATATCGTAAGTCAGCTCAAGATCCTGATCCTCACATTCGCTGTAAAAACTGCTGACGATACGGTTTGCAACAAGGTGTCCGCCCTCATCATCAGCACCTATGAGCAGCACGAGCATCTTGTTGTCGCCGCAGACTGTTGCCATATCTCCGCGTCTGAGGCAAAGCTTTACCGCATGGGACAGTGTGCTTATCTCATTCCTGCAAGTAAAAGCATCACAGTTTTTGCTGTCCTCTATAGTCAGCACAAGCACCTGCGCGTTCTTTTTAGTGCGCTCAAGTATCCTGCGGACGAACTTGTATATATTCTCAAAATCATCTGTACACACGTAAAATGCTCCACATTCTGCGTCCTTCATTCTCATAAGGCTGTCCAGATTTATCATTCTCTCGGAGCAGCAGTTTGACGCCATTTTCGCAAGCGAGAGCACTCTGCGCTGTATAAGCTGCGGGCAGGCAGGAAGAAGTATTATATCATCAAAGCCGAGCCCGAAAAGTATTTCCTGATCTTCGCAGCTTCTCTCAGATGTCACCGCAGCCGCAGGTATCCTGCAAAGCTTTTCCGAAGCACGGATATTCTCCATTACCGTGCCTATAGCTCCGCCGCAGTATTCCTCCGAAACAAGCAGCACATCACAGCCTGAAAGCTCACTGATATCAGCAGCAACTATAAGATCCATTGTTTCGCCTATGGAAAATTCCCAGAATCCGAATTTATTCGGACTGTCTATGATACCTGCTTTCATAATATTCCTCCGTTAATAATTCGTTCATAACGTATTATAACATATTTCATTTTAAGTATCAACTATCGTTTAACACAAATTTTCATTGTTTTTTTATGCTATAAATGACAAAACTGCGCTTTACAAGTATGTCACGCATACAGAAGCTTGATGGTCATCTATTGAGGAGGACCCTTTTGAAAAAGGGTCTCTCCTCAAACTCCTCCCCTAAAACTTCCTGTTTTATTTTTTCTCAGATAGGGCACACCCAAAATAAAAAAGCCCTGCAACAATGCAGGGAGTGCCCATCTGAGAAAAAATCAGATAAAAAGTCGTTGGAAAAGGGTTTGGGGAAAAGCCTTTCTTCAGAAAGGTTTTCCCCAATAAAAAACTATAAACTTTTATATGTGTATCATACTTGTGAAACGCTGTTTTTATCAGTTAGCAGCATTTTCTGCGGCTGCGGCAGCAGCTGCGGCTTTCTTCGCCTTTCTTCTTATGCCGAGGTATGTCTTTCTGAATACAAATCCGATGAACAGCTCGGCTACTCCGATAAGGATCATAAGTAATGTAAACGGTAAGAGCAGGTTTTCAGCAAGATAGTATCCCACCTTATGTGTGAATGTGAAGCCCATTGCCGAACCGATAAGTACAGCGAGTCCGCCGAGAGTGAAAAGTGCTCCCGTAAATGTGAATATAAAGCCGAAGAAGCCTGTAACGTGCTTTGCGCGCTTGTCAACTATAGCTGCTATCCAGATGAGGAAAAGCAGGAAGAATGCAACGATTATTCCTATCGTTATGTAGGAGAATACGAAACTGAGCCTGTCTACAGGGAAGCCGACCTTTCTGTTCCACTTTCTTATGCTGAGTGAATCAGTGAAATTGTCCTTATCAAGGTTCTTGGCGATGAGCTCATAATCATCGTCGTCAAAGTCGTAGTTAAACTCCTTGACTGCTGCGCCCTTATTAGCCTTTATGAAGTCGTTTACAAAGTCCTCGGAAGTAAGTGAAGGATCACTTCCCTCACCGTCAATGATAAAGTCGAGGTAATTGTCAGCAACTCTTCCCATATACTCACGGAAATCAGTGTTGAGCATATATCTCTTGAAGCCTGCCTCATCGGCATTGCCTCTTGTTGCTGTTCTGAAGCCCATAGAGTCATAGAATGTCTTTGAAAGCTCCTTGCCGTCATACTGAGCAGAAAGAACTGTCTCGCCGTCAAGCTTTGCAGCTCTCTTTCTTATGATATTTCCGTTAGCTCCAAGCTTTACTGCAAGGAGAAGGCTGAAAAGCATAAGGAAAAGTATAGTAAATATTGATACAATAGATGCTCCGAAGATACGTCCGCCGCCGACTTTTTTGCGAGCCTTTGGCTTGTCCTCCTGTACAGGCATTGGTGCAGGCACAGGCTCGGCAGACTGCTCCTGAGGCTGCGGCTGATACTGCGGAATATCGTTTACAGGCGGCTGTACGCCGTCATTGATGCTGTACTTGTGTTCTCCTGTATTTGCATTTTCCGAGCCATACTCAGGCTGTACGGGTATCTTCATGGTATCGCTGTTGTCATTGAAGCTCTCTGGCGCACTTATCTCAGGTGCGGGAGCTTCCTGCTTGGGGAATTCCGCAGGCTTCTCAAAGCTTGTATCAGCAGGCGGTATCGGTGAAGGCTCGGGAATAGGTGACGGCTCAGGTATATCTATCTTCTCGGTAGTGCTGAGTATCTCCGTTGGCTCATCATTGAGAAGCTTTACCTGCTCCTGTGTGAGACTGAGCGTCTCCTCATTATCAGCTATTACTTTTTCAAGGTGTGGTAAAATGGAAGTCTCTTCATTGTCCGTAGCCGTATCAACAGATGATACCTCGTTTATGTCTTCGTTTTTTTCTTCTGCAAGCGAAGCTCCGCACTCTGTACAGAACAGAGCATCGTCAGGAATCTCGCTTCCGCATTTTTTGCATATCATAATATCCCTCCTGTAAATAGGTCAAATGGTCAAAAGTAATACTGTTATCATTATAAGTCATACCAATAAATATGTCAAGTAAAAAAACTGTTACATAAGATTACATAACGGCGATTTTGGCAAAAATTCGGATATTATGAGAAAAAGCCCTCAAATGAGGGCTTTCCCTGTTATTTCTTCAAATAATCGGTAAAACTGAGAGTTCCGCTTGAAGAACTGTAAGCATAGAACGAAAGCACCTTTGATGCGTCGATAGAATCTATCTTGCCGTCACTGTTTACATCGCTTGCAGCGATCTCAGTTGATGTAGGCGAAGCCTGTCCTGTTGAAAAGACTGCATACGAAGCAAGAATATTCGATGCGTCTACAGAGTCGATCTTGCCGTCACCATTTACATCGCCAAGCGTTGCTGTGTGTGTTTCGTCCTTGAGAAGTTCAAAATTAAAGTTATACTTGTCCGCATACGCCTGTGCTGTAGAGTCCTCATAGCCGTATATCGTGCCGTTGTACTTAGGGACATACTTTGAATAGCGTTTCTTGCCTTCCTTCCATTCCACTCTTTCAGTGTCATTGGATATGGAATAGTAGACTCCCGATACTAAATTGCAGTCAGGATTTGTTATGGTTATGGACAGTAATCCCGAGCACTTTTCAAAAGCACTTCCTTCTATTGCAACAATGGTATCGGGCAGGATAATGGACTTTATCCTGTCATCGCCGTAAAAGCACTGGTAAGCTATCTCTGTTACGGGCAGACCGTTTACTGTGTCTTTTATTACGATCTCATCGGTCAGCACCTTTGCAAACTCTGCAGGTTTGAAATAGGTGGCCTTAGCCT
>CAMYYQ010000167.1 GCA_947303535.1 uncultured Ruminococcus sp. | reverse complement strand
AGAGCGTATTCATCGGCTCAGGTGCAGGTCTCCCAAGATTTATGAATATCCCCGGTGAGAACCTCAACGGCGTTTATTCTGCAAATGAGTTCCTCACACGTATCAACCTCATGAAAGCATACAAGGAGGGCAGTGCTACTCCTATCAAGGCAGGTACAAAGGCTGTCATCGTAGGCGGCGGTAACGTTGCTATGGACGCAGCTCGCTGCGCTAAGAGACTGGGCGCTGAGGTATATATCGTATACAGACGTACAGAAGCAGAGCTTCCTGCAAGAGCTGAGGAAGTTGAACACGCTAAGGAAGAGGGAATCATCTTCAAGTTCCTCACAAATCCTATTGAGATACAGGCTACAGAGGACGGCTGGGTAAAGAGCGTTCACTGTCAGCAGATGGAGCTCTCAGAGCCTGATGCTTCGGGCAGAGCAAAGCCTGTTCCGATAGAGGGTGCTTTCGTTGATATCGAGGCTGACTGCGTTATCATGTCTATCGGTACTTCACCAAATCCGCTCATCAAGTCCACTACAGCAGGTCTTGATACTCAGAAATGGGGCGGCATTATCGCTGACGACAACGGTCTCACATCTAAGGAAGGCGTTTACGCAGGCGGCGACGCTGTAACAGGTGCAGCAACTGTTATCCTTGCTATGGGTGCAGGTAAAAAGGCTGCTGCTGCTATGGACGAATATATGCAGAACAAGTAAGCCCTCTGACGGAGGTATACCATGGAAAAAAATATTACCTCACAGACACTTTCGAGGCTTCCGATATACTTCAATTACCTTGTATCACTTCCTGAGGAGAGAAAAAAAGGAAACATATCAGCTACAGCTATTGCTGAAGCTCTCGGGCTCAACGATGTACAGGTGCGAAAAGACTTAGCTTCTGTGAGCAGCGGCGGTCGCCCGAAAGTGGGATATATGACCTCGGAGCTTATCGGCGATATCGGTAAATTCCTCGGCTTTGAGAACCACGACAAGGTGGTAGTGGCAGGTATGGGAAACTTCGGAAGAGCTATGCTGGAATACAACGGCTTCGAGGCTTACGGCTTTGATATAATCTGCGGCTTTGACTGCAATAAAGAGCGTGTGGGCAAAAATGTAGGCGGAAAGCCTGTCCGTCATATCGACGAGCTTGAGGACTTCTGCCTTAAAAACGATATCCGTATCGGTATCATAACTGTGCCCGAAACAGCCGCACAGGAGGTCTGTGACCGTATGGCAGAGGCAGGGATAAAATATATCCTTAATTTCGCTGCCGTACATATTAATGCTCCTAAGGGAGTTGCGGTGCATAATGAAAATATTTCCCTCACTCTTGCAATGCTTGCAAGGTGCGGTGCATAAAATAAACGGGACTGTCAGACAGTCCCGTTTTATCACAATTATTGATTTAAAGTTGTTCTTGTGCTATTATATACTTGTATACAGAAGCATTTTCACTACTGAAAGGTAAATATTATGAAGAAAAAATCAAGAGTAAAGAAAATTATCATCACCGCATTAATAATCGTGATAACAGTCTTTATTATTCCGTTTGCTTATTCGGAATACCACCTTATCAGTCATGATTACACCAAAGCAGGTGATATCATTAAAATAATAAAGGTCAATAACGACAGCGACTATGAAGTCCTGCGTACTATCAGAGACAAAAACGGCGAAGATGTACAGGTTGTCGTTGCAAAAGACCTCAGTGAATTCACAGCTCTTGTCAGAGCGGAATATAATGGAAGCAGTGCTGTGTTCAAACTTTCTGACGGGCGTCTATGTCATATGACACATCAATACAAAAGTGCCGCCTTCTGCGGCAAAGTATACAATTACAATATTTTTACTTTCACAGGTGCGAACATAAGCGAACTTCTTGCTGACGATAACAGGATCTGCAAATAATATAATACGACATGGCGGATAATATCCGCACCTACAAGCTAAGGGCTAACGGCTAAGAGAGGGCTAAGGGCTAAAAAAGACGGCATAAAGCCGTCCTTTTTGTATTACTTGTTTTCTGTTGTTTCAGCTTCGCCTTCGTCAAGATCAACGAAAGTTTCTACTTCGCCCTCAGTGTCAAGATCTATACTCATTTCCATATCCTCAGGTATCTCCTTGAATGAATCTACCTTTTCGAGAGTTGCCTCGTTTTTCTCGGTATCTCCCTCTTCTGAGAGATTAAGGATCATCTTGCCGTTATCGTCTACAAGGTATACATCATCTTCATCGAAAACTTCCTTGCTGATGAGCTGGATCTTTCCGTCCTTGTTCTCCCACTCGATATCCTGTGGCTTTCCGTCTTCACTGTAAAGGAAAGAATAGAATGTACCCTTGTTGCCGTCTTTAAGCTCGATCTGGAAAAGTGCATATGGTTCTACGCCGTAAAGGCTCTCCATTTCTTTTCCTTCAAGAACAAGCTTGCTGCACTGCCATTTACCGATAGCGTCCTTGCTGTCGATGCTTGATGCCTTACCTGATCCTGTTGTTTCGTCTGCATCTTTTGCTTCAGTTGTATCTGCTGCAACAGTTGTAGTCTCTTCCTTTGCAGAGTCATTGTCCTTTTTGTCGCCGCAGCCCACCATAGATGATAAGATGCAAATAAGTGCCAGAGATGAACAAATAAGTTTTTTCATAGTTTTTATCCTCCATAATTATAAGCCAGAGTCAGTTTAATATCCCTTTTTTTGCCTGACTCTTTCGGCTTCGTGCATTATATCACACTTGTTTTCTATCTGTCAAGTTTTTGAAAAATCGCTCTTCCAGCTTTTTTGAAACGGTTTTGCACTGTTTTTAGCCGATTTATCGGTAATTAACAACAAAAATAATAATATGTTATTGATATATTTCGCTAATAGATAGAAATTTTAAACTACGACCTTACGGCATCACGACAAAGCCTTATAAAACGCGAAAAACGGCGGAATAGCCGCCGTTTTCGTTATAGTTTATTCTTCTTCGTCAACCTCTTCTGCATCGTCTTCGTCAGCATCAGTGTCGTCATCGTCGCTGCCAAGACCTGCGAATGGATTTTCAGGCATTTCCTTGAAGGAATCTACCTTTACAAAGTACATCTTTACCTCATCGCTCTTGCCTTCTTCGTCGTCCTCGTCATCAGCTACGCTCATGACCATTTTCTTGCCGTCCTTTTCGAGGACAGCCTCTTCACCGTCAAATGCTTCATCGTTAGTAAGCTTGATCTTGCCGTCCTTCTGCTTCTCCCATGTGAGATCAACAGGCTTTCCGTCAGTGCTGAAAGCTGAATCTACTGTACCCTTGTTGCCCTCTTTAAGCTCGATCTGATATAAAGCATAAGCTTCTACGCCAAAGAAATTATCCATTTCTTCGCCGCCCATAACGATCTTTTCGCACTCCCACTTGCCGAGGAAGTCGTCCTTGTCTTTAGAACCGCAGCTTACACATGATGCAGCAACACAAATTACAGCGAGTGATGAGCAAAGTATTCTTTTCATAGTCATAATTAAATCCTCCATAAATATATGTATGTTTATTTCGAGTTCGCAGTAACTTTGGATAAGTTCATCTGAACCCTTTCGACATTATGAATTATATCACACTTTTTTCAGTTTGTCAAGTTTTTGCCAAAAAATCTTTATGCACAGTTTTTGCCTGTTCTGCGACAGATCCGAAATTTATGTTAGCATATGATAACAAAACTGTTTTTTATTTCACATTTTCGGAAATAGGCTCTGCGTTGACAAATATAGCCTATAATGATATAATTAAAGCGTACCAAATAGCCGTCTGACGGCAATTTTTCACAGAAGGAAAAAACTATGCAGGATAAAAGCACCAACGATATACGCGAATTCAGTCTCCTTGCTCCGGAAAGTTCCGACAGATACTTCAACCTTAGCGGTAATACTGCAAACGATCTCTCGGTAGATCTCATTGCACAAAGCATTACGAGCAATTCTACGGAAAAAAACATCATTAGCAGGATATTACTTGATATGCCCACAGACGAAAGAATAATAAACTACCGCAGAGCAGTATATACGGAACTCAGCAACTCCCCCGAGCTTTGTGAGGAGCTCTTTGAAATATTTGACGCTATGCGCTTCTATGTCAGCGATTCCTTTAACCGTATCGAAAAAGGCTCTACTATATGGGAGCTTCTCACGCGGCTCAAATCCCTCGAACATTATTCAAGCTCAATAATCAGGCTGAATGATACCATAAAAGGTCACGATTTCAAATCAGAGGGCATGAAAAAGTTCGCTGATTATATCTCTGATATATATGATAACAGCGGCTTTGATGAGCTTACAAAGGACATAGCAGGCATAAGTGACGAGATTGCCAATATCCACAGCCTTACTATCGGTGTCAATCTGAATGAGAACTTCTATCCCGAGGAAACGGGTATTATCTCACTGAATACTTACTGGTTCGGCGAGCAGAGCGTTCTT
>CAMYYQ010000166.1 GCA_947303535.1 uncultured Ruminococcus sp. | reverse complement strand
GATCATTATGAAGCCGCCGCGTTTAGGGAAGAATGCATTTACGAAAAATGCATATATGGGCAGTTTAGCTGTACAGCTCATAAATGGTGTGAGAAGTATGGTCATCTTTCTGTCTCGCTCACTGGGCAGAGTCCTCGTTGACATTACAGCAGGCACTGAACAGCCGAAACCGATAAGCAGCGGAACTATACTTCTTCCCGAAAGTCCTACCTTTCGCAGGAGCTTGTCCATAAAAAAGGCAACTCGCGCGATATAGCCGCTGTCCTCAAGCATGGACAGGAAGAAGAACAGTGTTACTATTACAGGCAGGAAGCTCAGAACGCTTCCTACACCTGCAAAAATACCGTCTATAATAAGATCGTGTATGACAGTATTTACGTGTGCATGGACAAGAGCCTTATCGGTAAGCTCAGTGACCTTATCTACGCCCATTTCAAAAAGATCCTGCAAGAACGCTCCTATAACGTTGAAGGTAAGGAAGAAAACAAGTCCCATAATAAGGATAAACGCAGGTATCGCTGTATATTTTCCCGTAAGTATCTTATCTATCCTGCGGCTGCGGATATGCTCCTTGCTCTCGGCAGGCTTATTTACAGTATCATCGCACAGTCTGTGTATAAATCTGAACCTCATATCTGCAATGGCAGAGCTTCTGTCGAGACCACGCTCCTTTTCCATCTGAGTGACTATATGCTCCATAGTCTCGATCTCATTCTGGTCAAGGTCAAGCTTTTCTATTACAAGAGGATCGTCCTCTATGACCTTGCTGGTTACAAATCTCAGCGGCATACCAATAGATTCAACATGATCCTCGATAAGGTGGGATATACCGTGCAGGCAGCGGTGTACTGCACCGCCGTTCTCAGTCTTGTCGCAGAAATCATATCTAAGAGGTCTTTCCTGATAATACGCAACGTGCATCGCGTGTTCCACAAGCTCCTCGATGCCCTTGTTTTTAGCTGCTGAAATAGGCACAACAGGTACTCCGAGACGCTTTTCCATATGGTTTATGTCGATACTTCCGCCGTTTGAGGTAAGCTCGTCCATCATATTCAGTGCAACTACCATTGGGATATTCATCTCAAGAAGCTGCATGGTAAGATAAAGATTTCGCTCTATATTCGTAACATCAACGATATTTATTATAGCGTGGGGCTTCTCGTTGAGAACGAAATTACGGGAAACTATCTCCTCGCTGCTGTAGGGTGACATTGAATATATACCGGGCAGGTCTGTGATAAGGGTATCATCATGACCTATGATAGAACCGTCCTTGCGGTCAACGGTAACACCCGGGAAATTGCCTACGTGCTGCTTTGAACCCGTTAAACGGTTGAAAAGTGTAGTTTTGCCGCAGTTCTGATTGCCCACAAGTGCAAAACGTATCACTGTACCTTTTTCCAGCGGAACACCGTCGCCTTTTGCGTGAAAGCGTCCGCCCTCGCCAAGTCCGGGGTGCTCGGTCTTGGGCTTTTTCTTCTTTTCCTTTACTTCTTCCTTTTTGTCAGTGACAGGACAGACCTCGATCTGGTCTGCGTCTGCAAGACGGAGAGTAAGCTCATACCCGTGAAGCCTAAGCTCCATAGGATCACCCATAGGTGCATATTTTACAAGAGTCACCTCTGCTCCGGGGATAAGTCCCATATCAAGAAAATGCTGCCTCAGCGCACCTTCACCGCCGACCTTTTCAACTCTGACGGTATCTCCTATTTTGATGTTTTTAAGCGTTTCCATAGCCTGCTCCTAAACCTGTAAAAATCATGCTTTTTTGATATATTTCAAAGCATATATCAAACCGATCGTTTCGCTCTCTGCCCCGTTATTAATGTTAAAACAAAAAAATATCTTCGATCATGTCTGTTTCATCTTTTCTGAAACGATTTGTATTAATGTAAGCGCAATTGCTACTACCACATTAGCAAGCCTCGGAAACTTTCCGCAGATCACTCCCCCCATCGCTGCGGAAAATGTTTCTTTGATTTGATCATATCCTCGGAAAGCAGGTACAGGTTTCTGTACCTGTTTTGCTTTTATGCGGTAAAACTGCGTTAAAACAAATTATATCGGTTAGCTTAAACAAACCCTGTTTTATTTTCAAGGGTTAGCCCGAACTAACCCTTTTATATGATATCACTTCCCGTACATTTTGTCAATAGCTGACATACAGTATCAGGCAGAATTTGTTATCATGTACAAATATAATAGTATTTACTAACTTATTTTAGCTAATTTCGGAGCATTGAATTATTCGTCAATACGTGATATAATACATAATAATGATTGAATCAAGGAAGTACTATCTCAGCTTTCAGCCTTTTGCCTTTAGCTATCAGCCAATGTGTCGCCTTCGGCGAATAATTTAAATAATGTGAGCGTAAGCGAACTCTTTCGCTATGGGCTCATGGCTAACGGCTAATGGCTGTATAGTTTTTTCTTCCCTGCTCCAATTTACAGTATGATACTATTTTATGCATAAAGATCGGAGTTTTTCATATATGAAGATCCTAAAAAAAGCAGCAGCTGTTCTGTCTGCCGCAGTTTTTTCAGCAATGCTCATGCCGTTCAGACCTCAGATCGCCGAAGCCGATAACTACACCGCTTCTGCACCGCAAAGTCTGGAAAATGGAGTTCTTACTCTGGAAAACGGCGAAAAATGGTATAAAGTCAACGAATTTGAAAACGGAAATGATTACATTATAACCGTAAAAGGCTCTGACGACAAAGAGCTTATGCTAACTGCTTCAAATGACAGTATCAGCGAGTATATCTGGCATTATTACAGAAGCACTATGGTAACGAGCACTGCTCCCGAGTACATTACCCTCTCCTCTCGTTCATTCACTCTTGCCTGCCACGAAAACGTGCTGTATACCGTATCAAACTGGTGGCCCTCAGGCGATATGCTATGGGACTATCATAACGGTAATCTCTGCTACAGAGAAGGTGAAAATACTTCTTATCTCAAATACAGTAAAGACAGCGATACGCCATTGTCCTGTACCGATAATGCCGCAGAAGCCGCAGAAGTGTGCCTGTATTCAAACAGTGAATACCTCAGCCGCTGCATTGCGGAGCACCCGTCCACAGAAAGCTATGTTATCGAGGGCAGCGGATATGCTGCACCTGTATTTACAGCAAAGCTCTACTCAGATGATATAACTGTTGACAGCGTGAAGTGGTTCATTAACGGCAGGGAGCAGTCCTGCGCAGAGCTTTCGTTCACTGCCGATGCCCTGAGAAATAAAAAAACAGGAGTTTACCGCGTAAACTGCCTTATCGAAGGACATGACGGCAATGATATCCATTACCGCGAAAAATCAGCAGATGCGGCATTTATCGTTGCAAAGGGAGTTACGCCCGATTCCTTTATGACTTTCTCAGATGTACACGAGCAGTACTTCTTTATCACCGATGCCATAGAAAAGATAATGGCGCATACAGGCGGATACGTGCCTTCACTTGTCATATGTACGGGCGACCTTGTAAACGGACCGACTGCAAGCAAAGAGAAAATGCTTGACCGCTATTACCCTCAGATATTATCATATCTTGGCGGACTTGATGCGGTATTCGTATCAGGCAACCATGATTCGGGCGAAGCAGCTTCCATAATGTCAGACAAAGTGGGGCTCGGTGCTGAAAACGACTGTTCACCATACGGCGGACAGATATTCAAAGGCACTTCCGATGCCGCAGCACTCAACGGCAAAAGCAGCCGTTTTGCCAAAGGGATAACAGTATACGGTCTCAATTTTGAAGCTTCCATCGAAAGAAACGGAAGTGATATAACCTATTCCTACGACAGGACAATTGATAAGCTTGACAGCTTTCTGAAAAAGACTGCTGAGGATTACCACGGCGAACTTGTAGTTATATCGGCTCATTCGGGACTTCATGTACTTGGCGTTCAGCCTGAGTCAATGACACGCTACGGTATTCAGATAAGCAAATGGATAGGTGAAAATCAGTACAACATTGATAATTCCTATGAGCTGACGAAGCTTGTAAACAGCTACGCAGAAAAATACAATATGGATATAATGTTCCTATTCGGTCACGACCATTCCCGTCAGGAAAGCGAGCTTATCATGACCGACGGCGACAATATCACAAGCACTGTTGAATACAGCAGCAGAAGCTACAACACTCAGCCACTGAAATTCACCTATGCTCATTCGGGCTATCTTTCCACTACCATAGGCTGTGCAGATGCGCATTTCAGCTTCGTATACCGCAATGGCGAAAACTACAGCTTTGACCTTATGAGTACCTACAACGATACGCTGAGACATACGGATATCAAAGCGAAAAATACGTTCAAAGAGCCTGTTGTCACTGCTTCTGCATCAACAACTGTCACAACAAAGACAACAGCAGCAGGCACTTCCGCTAAAAAAGGGTCTGACAGTCCTGCTACAGGC
>CAMYYQ010000165.1 GCA_947303535.1 uncultured Ruminococcus sp. | reverse complement strand
GCAAATACAAGAGTAGTGCCGTAAGCACCTAAATAATCGCCCTCCTCGTATCTTGTACGATAGCCTGCGAACTTTTCGGGGATACGGTCAAGCTCCTCCTCGGTAAACGGATTTTCCATGAAATCCTTTTCCGTAAGGTCGTGCCAGCGAGCAATGATACTGCGCCACAGCTGATTGAAGAGCTGTTCGCGCTGACGCTCATCTTTCAGTATCTCCTCAGCATCTTCGATGCCCTCAAGGAACTCCTTTACACATTCCGCAGCGCACTCAACAGCAAAGCGTGAACCTCTGTCTGTACGAAGATAGCAGAGACTTCCGTGACCGTCAGCAGCTGCTGCAAACGAATACTTCTCGAAATCACCGCAGAGAGAGCTGTCCTGACATATAAGCTCACGGCTCAGGTGCGATGCACCGATACTTGTCTGAGCAAAGGAAGAAAATCTCTCCATAACCTCACCTTACCAGTCGGATTCGTCCCAGTCGGCAGTATTAGCATCGCTGAGAGCATCATTTGTCTGAGTCTGAACGTCCTCAGCCAGCTTCTTTGATATCTCAACGGGGTCTGTATCGCTGTCAACAGTACTTGAATGGCTTGCGAAAACGCTTGTGATAACGCTCGCCTTTTCTATCATAAGTCTGAGCTGATCCTTGTTCTTTACATCGAGGACTGTCTCAGAGCTTCCCGAAAAACGTGCAAGAACGTCCTTGTCTGCATCATCGCCGATAGCAAATGCTATCTTTATGGAACGCTTGTACCAGTTATTCTTTTTGAGTGCGTCAAGTCCGCTCTCCCAGTTATCAGTAGGACCGCCGTCACTGAAAAGGAGTATTACAGGCGGATATGCACCTGCGGCAGTCTGTAAAAATTCATTTCTTGAAAGCTTTTTATCAAGCTCCTTGCAGGCAGCACCAAAGTCTGTAACACCGCAGGCTTCAAACGTCTTGAAGCGGTATCCCTCAGGGGATACAGGCTCGGGAGTTACCCATGAAGCACCTGTTGAAAATTCAAGGATCGCAATCTTTATCTCAGCGTCATCGCTTTCATCGCTTATTTCCTGTAAAGTCTGCATTACCTCTTCGAGAGCAGATTCTACCTGTCCTATCTTGCTTCCCTGCATACTTCCGGAAGTGTCGATAACATAAAAAAGTGTCATGACCTTTCTGACAGCAGGAGCGTAATCGTCTAAACCTGGCATGATATATACCTCCGTTCATTATAATAACATAAAATAATTAACAGTTTTACATCTATACATTATATTATACCATGAAATATGCCTGCGGTCAAGTACTGCAAATGTTCACACAAATTTAACATTTACCCCCGTGACATATGCCTGCATATAATGTATAATGAGATTATAGAGAATGGATCGGAGGGGTATGGCTTATTTTCAGCCGAATATGAATAAACAAGAGATCAGGCGCTATATCTTCATAGCTTTCCTTGCTGTAATGGTATGCGTTATCGTACAGAATTTCTATATCTTCACAAAGCTCCTGTCTATACTTTTAGGAGCATTGAAGCCGTTGATGACAGGCTTTTTCATAGCATATATCTTCAATATAGTAATGAAAACCTTTGAAAAGCATTACTTCCCGAAAAGCAGTTCATCTTTCGTTGCCAAAACACGCCGTCCCACCTGCCTTGTGCTTTCATTCACAATAGCGGTCGCGGCAATTATACTGATAAGTTATATTGTAGTCCCCGAGATAATAAAGGCTTTCGGTGTACTTTATGACGAGATACCGCCTGCTTTCACAAAATCCAAGGATTTCGTCATCAGCAAGCTGAACGAATACCCTGATATACAGGAGAAGATCGAGAACCTCGAATTTGACTGGGCAAGTATAGCAGGCAAGCTGTCAAAAGTCCTTACCTCGGGAGTTGCAGGAATATTATCCTCAGCATGGGGAATAATAGGCGGAGTTACCTCCACTTTAACGAACATTATTCTCGGAATAATCTTTGCTATCTATATGCTTCTCCGCAAGGATAAGCTCATATGCGACATCAACCGTTTGAGACGGCTGTGGTTCGGTGATAGCTTCAATCAGAAAACATCTCACTTCATGAAAACGGCAAACGAGACCTTCCAGAGCTTCTTTGTAGGACAGTTCATAGAAGCTATAATCCTCGGTACACTTTGTTTCATCGGAATGAAGCTCCTGAAGCTGCCATACGCCGCCATGTCGGGCACTCTTGTGGGAGTAACGGCATTTATCCCTATCGTTGGTGCATTCATAGGCGCAGGAGTAAGCGCATTCATTATCCTTACGGAAAATCCTATGCAAGCGCTTATTTTTCTCATATTCCTACTCATTCTCCAGCAGCTTGAGGGAAATATCATCTACCCCAAAGTAGTCGGCGGAACAGTCGGACTTCCAAGTATCTGGACTCTCGCCGCAGTCACTATCGGCGGCGGACTTTTCGGTATCCTCGGAATGCTTTTAGGAGTCCCCCTTGCAGGAACACTGTATAAGCTCTCATTTGAAAAGCTTGAAAGCGAAGAAGCAAAACGCGGCATAGCCCCAGTTGACGAAAAGCCTGTAAAGCCTCAAAAAAAGCAGGAGACTAAGAAAAAACAAAAGAAGATCAGGACAAAACGATAAGGTCACAGTTTTAAAAGCCGCACTTTCTCAGCACTGTACGCTAAAATCTATCTAATGCACAAATTGCCCTAACAAGTTCACAACATTTTGATATCCGAAAAACACAAGCCGCCCAAACACTTCAATAAACCGATGAAGTATAAAGGCGGTTTTCACATCGGAAAGCTTTTTTGTAATCTGATAAAACCAAAAACGCCGTTTTTTAGCCCATATAGGCATATACAGAGATTGACAAAAATTAATCAATGTGATAATATATCTATGGATAATATTTATGTTCAAAGGAGTAATGTGTTATGATCAATACATGGCCAAAGGAATGGGACGGCTTCAAAGAAGGCCGCTGGAGCACCACTTCCGTAAACGTTAGAGACTTCATCAAGAAGAACTACACTCCTTACGATGGTGACGAGAGCTTCCTCGCACCACCTACAGAAGCAACCAAAAAGCTCTGGGAGCAGGTCATGGATCTTTCCCGTCAGGAAAGAGAAGCCGGAGGTGTTCTTGACATGGACACCAAGATCGTTTCGACAATTACATCACATAAAGCAGGATATCTCAACAAGGATCTGGAAAAGATCGTCGGTATCCAGACAGACAAGCCTTTCAAGCGTTCATTGCAGCCTTTCGGCGGTATCCGTATGGCTCAGCAGGCTTGCAAGGAATACGGATACGAAGTTGATCCCGAGGTAGTTGAGATATTCACAAAGTACAGAAAAACTCACAATCAAGGCGTATTCGACGCTTATACTCCCGAAATGAGGCTTGCGCGTCACTCCGCTATACTCACAGGTCTCCCTGATGCTTACGGAAGAGGTCGCATCATCGGCGACTACAGACGTGTGGCTCTCTACGGAATAGACCTCCTTATCGAGGACAAGAAGCACCAGATAGAGACATCATTAGTGAGAATGACTTCAAAGAATATTCGTCTCCGCGAGGAGCTTTCCGAGCAGGTACGCGCTCTCGGCGAACTCAAAGAACTTGGCAAGATATACGGTTTTGATATCTCAAGACCTGCATCAAATGCGCAGGAAGCTGTACAGTGGCTCTACTTCGGCTACCTTGCAGCAGTCAAGGAGCAGAACGGCGCAGCCATGTCACTGGGAAGAACTTCAACCTTCCTCGATATCTATATACAGCGCGACCTCGAAAAAGGCATACTCACTGAGGAACAGGCACAGGAGCTTATCGACCACTTTATTATGAAGCTCCGTATCGTCAAGTTCGCACGTACTCCCGAGTACAATTCGCTTTTCTCAGGCGATCCTACATGGATAACAGAGTCTATCGGCGGCGTAAGCGTTGACGGTAATCACATGGTAACAAAGAACAGCTTCCGTTACCTCCACACTCTCGAAAATCTCGGTACAGCTCCCGAGCCAAACATGACTATACTCTGGTCAACAAAGCTCCCGAGAAAGTTCAAGGAATACTGCGCAAAAATGTCTATCAAGACATCGTCTATACAGTATGAGAACGACGATATGATGAGAGTTATCCACGGCGACGACTACGCTATCGCCTGCTGCGTATCATCAATGGTAGTCGGCAAGGAAATGCAGTTCTTCGGCGCAAGAGCAAACCTTGCAAAGTGCCTGCTCTACGCTATAAACGGCGGTGTGGACGAGCGTCTCGGACTTCAGGTAGGTCCTAAGTTCAGACCTGTTGACACTGAGTACCTCAACTTCGACGATGTATGGGAAAAGTACATGGATATGATGGAGTGGCTGGCAGGACTTTACGTCAACACACTCAATGTTATCCACTATATGCACGACAAATACAGCTATGAGAGAGTGCAGATGGCTCTCCAT
>CAMYYQ010000164.1 GCA_947303535.1 uncultured Ruminococcus sp. | reverse complement strand
AGAGTGCGTCTGTTACTTCGCGGTACATATAAAGTGAACCAAGCACTATAAGGGGCACATCATGCTCTTTTGCGTAGCCGTAAGCGGCTTTAACTCCCTCGGCAAGCACTGCGAAAGGCTCTGTGCGGAGTCCCTTTGCGTTAAGAGTGTCCGCAAGCTTATGGCTGTCGAGAGAACGGGGATTGGCAGGCTTTACCGCAAATGCAGTCTCTGCAAGCTCGCCCAGCATATCCGCATACAGTCCGTACGCCTTATCAGCCATGACACCGATAAGCAATGCCACCTTTTTATCCTTGAAATATCGGCGTATACTGTCCGCTGCACAGCGTATACCGTCAGGGTTGTGCGCACCGTCATATATAATAAGAGGCTCTTTGCTAAGCACCTCAAAGCGTCCGTGCCACTTCACATCTGCAAGTCCTTTGCGGACTGCCTCACAAGGAATCATAAGTCCCTCGTGTCTGAGTATCTCAACACAGCTTATAACATTGACTGCGTTTTCCAGCTGATAAGTGCCGAGAAGCGGTATGTGCAGCTTTTCACCGTTATATTTAAAGTCAGCACCATTGATATCAAAACAGCTGTCAGACCATTCAAACCTTGAATGATCGGGCAGGAACAGCTCCGAACCCTGCTCCTTTGCAGCATCGGCTATGACCTCATATGCTTCCTCGCTGTCACCGCCGAAATAAACAGGTCTGCCCTTTTTGATGATGCCCGACTTATGGGAAGCTATCTCCGCAATAGTATCTCCGAGGAACGCACTGTGATCCTTCTGTACATTGGTTATTACCGACAGTACGGGAGCTTCTATGACGTTGGTGGAGTCAAGGTCGCCGCCCATTCCGCACTCGACCAAAGCTATATCGCAGCCTTTGCGCACAAAAAGCTCAAATGCCGCAGCCGTAAGGACCTCAAATTCCGTAGGCTTCTCGTCCATGCTCTCGCATATGGGAGCGATATCGCCGATAATATCCGCAAATTCCTGCTCTGATATCTCATCGCCGTCAATGCGGAAGCTGTCCGTTACCTTGGTTATTGCAGGGGAAGAAAATCCCCCGACCTTATAGCCTGCGTTTTTCAGCACCGATGTGAGCATAGCTCCGAAAGAGCCTTTGCCGTTAGTGCCCGAAATATGGACTGTTTTCACCCTTTCCTGCGGGTCTCCCATGAGCCGCAGAAGCTCTGTGATACGGGAAAGTCCCAGTACGCTGCCCCTTTCGGCAGCCTTTTTCATATATGCAAGTGCTTCGGAATAATTCATTTTCTTCTTACCTTGTTGAGCTCTGCTGTGAAAGCCTTGTTTTTCAGCATCAGATAGATGACAGCTGTCTCTATTGCTGCTGTTATAAGGTATATCGGAACACGGAACAGGAGAGTCTCAAATGGAGTATGATAGTAAACGTAAAGACCTATTGAAGTGATTATCATAGAGCCTATAGCGTGTGCAGTAACTGTTGAAGCTGCGACTTTTGGGAGCAGAGCGTTCTTTACTCCGCGAAGAGCGAAGTGATAAACAAGTCCCGAGAAAACGCCGATACAGGTCGAACCTATAGTGATTATAGGGTTGATAGCATAGCCTTTCATTATGCAGCCCACAACATCTGCCACAAGTCCTACAGCTCCGCCTATGACAGGTCCGAAGAATATGCCTGCCATTTGTATGGGGAGTCCGCCAAAGCCTATGCGGATACTGTTGCCGATATTGATAGCACCGAATTTGCCGAGAACTATGCTCATTGCTGCAAGAAGTCCTGCGATGATAAGTACCTTTGTGCTGCCGAAAAGCCTGATATCGTTCTTTACGGCAGCTCCTCTGTTGTTTGAAACCATAAAAATAACCTCCTTTTCCTCACTCATACGACAAGAAAAGAAGGTTTTTGCTCTTTTTTGGTTGTCCTATGAAGCGGGATGCAAAATGCGAACCGTAAGCCTGAGCTTTTCGTTTGACCGACAACTCCCCGTTCAGTCAACACTGGAATACCATGAGGTATAACGAACGCATTTTTACTCTTCAAATGATAGTTTTGCAGTACCCTACTGCACTAACATTATACAGCGCATATCGCCGTTTGTCAATAGTTCGTGGCATGAAAAAGTGTTCTTTTAGAGTCTTTGTCAATTTGCTCTAAATACATATATGCAGGTTGCAAAAATGAGACAAAAAGCCGAAAATGTATAAAACCCTTGACAAAACTCCATAATAGTGATAAATTATAGTTAGCACTCAGAGAGTTAGAGTGCTAACGAGATCGAAAGGTTGTGAGTATCGTGGACGACAGAAAGCTGAAAATACTTGCTGCTGTGGTTGACGAATATGTAAGGACGGGCGAACCCGTCGGCTCGAAATCTATCTCAAAGCTTGAAAATATAAATGTTTCCTCCGCTACTATCAGAAATGATATGGCGGCTCTCGAACAGATGGGATATCTGGAACAGCCCCATACTTCGGCAGGCAGAGTTCCTACCTTCAAAGGCTATCGCCTTTATATCGACGAGCTTATGACTCCTCACGACCTGCCCGATGAGGAAAAACAGCGGCTCGATGAAATGCTCGGAGATAAGGATACTCCCGAAGAGCTTCTGGTACAGAATGCCGCAACTGCTCTTACCGAGATAACACAGTGTGCCGCAGTAGTATCAAACGCTGTACCGAGGTTTTCGGTGATATCAAAGGTAGAAGTTATCCCCACGGGTAAAAGGCTGTACGTTATCCTGCTGATAACGTCCAACGGAAGCATCAAAAACAAGGCTTGCAGACTTGAATTCGACCTCAGCCATGAACAGCTTGATTTCTTTACACATTATATAGAGGAAAACCTCAGCGGTGTATCCGTAGACGAACTGTCTGAAGAGGTTTTCGACAAAATGGTAGCAGCCGTGAGCGCATACATGGTATCGCTTTCACCGCTGGTAAAAGGTATCTGCGAACTTTCAGAGGATCTTCGTCAGGAAGAACTGACAGTCAGCGGAGGAGAAAAGCTCCTCTCCTGCGAGGACCTTGACAAAATGGAAGTCGTAAGATTCATAGAACACAAGGACGGTCTTTCCGAGCTCCTTGAAAACGCATTCAGCGGTATACAGGTAAAGTTCGGAGCTGAAAACGACAGCCTTGCAATAGGCAATTCAAGCCTTATCGTCTCCAAATACCGCAAGGGCGGCAAGGAGGCAGGCTCTCTTGGCATCATAGGTCCTATGAGAGTCGATTATAAAAAGATAATCCCCTACGTCGAATACCTTACACAGAAGATATCTTATCTTATGGACGGTACAGACGACGATATCATAAGCGCTCCGCCAAACGGACAGGAGCCGTAGAAAGGAGAAATGACCGATGGAAAAAAATGAGAACCTCTCGGAAGAGCTTGAGGAGATCGCAGGCGATACAGCTGAAACTCCCGATGCTGATGAAAATACAGACGCTCTTGACGAGGACGATGCAGCAAGTGAATACAACGATACAGCTACTCAGTTCTCCGATCTTGAGGACGCTCTTGCAGAGGCAAATGACAAGTATCTGAGGCTTTACGCAGAGTACGACAACTACCGCAAGCGTACAGCAAAGGAAAAGACAGAGACTTATCAGAACGCTTCCGCACAGTGTATAGAAAAGATACTTCCCGTGCTGGACAGCTTTGAAAGATCACTGGAAGCAGAATGTTCCGATGAAAACTTCAAAAACGGCATGGCGATGATATACAATCAGCTGAAAAACTTCCTTACTCAGATGAATGTAACTGAGATCGAAGCTCTCGGAGTTGAATTTGATCCCAATGTACACAACGCTATCCAGCAGCTCGACGGTACGGATTACGCAAGCAATCATGTATGCTCCGTATTCCAGAAAGGCTATATGCTCGGCGACAAGCTTGTAAGACCTGCTATGGTAGCAGTGGCAGTTTAGCCATTAGCCTTTAGCCCTTAGCCATTAGGGCTGGGCTTCACATCAATCAAAACAATCAAATCAGTCCGCATTGCGGACACCATTGGCTGACAGCTAAAGGCTAACGGCTAATGGCTTATAGATCAGGAGGTAATTATTATGGGAAAAATTATTGGTATCGACCTTGGTACAACTAACTCTTGCGTAGCTGTTATGGAAGGCGGCAACGCAGTCGTAATCCCTAACAATGAAGGTGCAAGAACAACTCCTTCAGTCGTTGCTTTCACAAACAACGGCGAGCGTCTCGTAGGTCAGGTGGCTAAGAGACAGGCTATCACAAACCACGACAGAACAGTTTCTTCTATCAAGAGACACATGGGTTCTGATTATAAGGTAGCTATAGACGGTAAGAACTACACACCTCAGGAGATCTCAGCTATGATCCTTCAGAAGCTCAAGGCTGACGCAGAGGCTTACCTTGGCGAGACAGTTACAGAGGCTGTTATCACAGTTCCTGCTTACTTCACAGACTCACAGAGACAGGCTA
>CAMYYQ010000163.1 GCA_947303535.1 uncultured Ruminococcus sp. | reverse complement strand
ATACTCTTGAAAAGGAATGCAGACAGGTAATGCTGGACAGACTGCTGAAAAGTAATGTAGGGGCGGATATTATCCGCCCTTTTAATTAGGAATTCGGAATTCGGAATTGTAGGGGCGCTTTCCGAGCGCCCTTGATAATTTCAGATGTGTCCTGCGGGCGCACACTGTGCGCCCCTACAAACTAACGGCTAAAGCTAATGGCTGACAAGAGCAACAGACAGTTGCTTGCTTTTTACTCAGACTGTGTTATAATAGCATCAGAGGTGATGATAATGGATACCAAAAATATTATACTTGAACTCAGGACTAAACACGGAATGTCTCAGGACGAGCTTGCAGAAAAGGTATTTGTAACACGTCAGGCTGTGTCGCGATGGGAAACAGGTGGTACTATCCCGAATACGGAAACGTTGAAGCAGCTTTCGTCACTATTTGACGTTTCCATAAACGAGCTTTTGGGTTCACCGAGAAAGCTTGTATGCCAATGCTGCGGAATGCCCCTTGAGAACTCCCTCATAAGTAGAGAAAAGGACGGTTCATTCAACGAGGACTACTGCAAATGGTGCTATGCTGACGGTCAGTATACCTATCATGATATGGATGACCTTATTGATGTATGCGTAAAGCATATGACAGGGCAGGGCTTCACTGAGGAGCAGGCTCGTGAGTACATGAAGGATATACTGCCGAAGCTCAGTTACTGGAAAGACCATAAGGAGCTTGAAGACGGTGGAGCTTTTGAGCGTTTCAAGAAGCAGCTTATTGATGAATTCAATGCACTTAATATCAAGGGTATGCCAAAGGTGGAAAAGCTGAACGCTTTAGTGGGAGCATATGTCAATATTGCATATCCTATGCCTAACGGCAGTGTGGTGAAGCTTCTCGATGACAATGCCACTTACCTCGGTAATCAGCTTGAAAGTGAGCTTGGTGACGGCCGATGCTTCGGAATACTTGCAAATGCGGACTTCCTCATGGTCGCTTCCTACGGAAAAGACGGTGCAGAACCTGAATTGCTGCTTTATAAAAAAAGATGATATATCATGTCAGACGGACAGCTTTTGCTGTCCGTCTTGTCATTTTTACGGCTTTTTCTCCATAGAATGTAGAAACAAATTCTGGAGGAAGCTATGATAATCAAAAGCAAGATAGTTCGTGACACGATGCTGCTCACAGTAATGCAGCTCTTTCTTGATTCCGCAGCATTGCTGCTCAATGTCTTTATTACAAAACAGCTTGGAACATCTGCAATAGGCATACTTAGTCTTATAGGTTCTTTTCTTGGACTTGCAGGTATTTTATCAAACGGCAACGCCTTTTTGTGTACCAGCCGTCTTGTTTCCGAGGAACTTGGCAAGAAAAACGGTGATCCAAACAGGGTACTTTCGTATGGGATAAGGCTTTGTCTTTTTCTGAGTATAACTGTATCAGCAGCAGTGGTCATATTTTCCGGGACAATAAGCCTCAGATTTTTCAGCGGAGCACATCTGACAAACGCACTGCGGCTTATGCCGCTTGCACTTATAACAGGAGCTGTTTCTGCCTGTCTGAAAGGTTATTTCAATGCCTGTCGCAAGGCGGCAGTAACAGCTGTAGGGGAGATAGTTGAATTCCTTATACGATGTGCGGTTATAGTAGGTATGACGCTGACCGCAGGCGCTTCTACAGAAGATCAGGTGTGCAGGATAATGATACTTGGTATAATTGGAGGAAACATTGTCTCACTTGTACTGTTTGGCACAGCCTATATGAAGCTCCGAGAACCTCGCCGCGGCAGATGCAGTCTTACATTCCGCAGGTATGCTGAGCTTTCATTTCCCATAATGGGCGGAAGTATCCTTACAGCAGTCCTTAGCAGTACGAATGATGCGCTTATACCCATATGTCTCAGGCAGTATGGTGACTCGGCAGGCGATGCTTTCAGCAAATTCGGGGTATTTGAAGCAATAGTGATACCGACATTGTTTTTTCCGTCAGTTGTACTGTGCTCAATGTCAGGTATAATTGTAAGCGAAGCGGCAAAGGCTAATGCTGAAAGGAATAAAGTCAGGATAAAAGCTTTGACCGAGAAAATAAAGTCATGGACGCTGATGTTTTCGATTTTTGCCGCAGCAGTTCTTATGCGTTTCGGAAGACCGATAGGAGAACTGCTTGGCGGAGGTGAGCTTGCAGGCAGAATGATAACTGTTATCGCTCCCGTTATACCTTTTATATATATGGAGATAGTGCTTGAATCCATCATAAAAGGTATGGGAATGCAGAGCTTTTCATCAATGAATTATCTTGCTGAATACATTATAAGAATAGCTGCTGTGCTTATTCTTATACCGCGCATTGGATTTTACGGAATAGTTATATTGTATTACGCACGCAATATTGCAGGAAATCTTGCACGTTTCGTAAAGATAACGAAAGCAACAGGTGCAAAAGGGAAACTTTGTGGAACAATTCTTTTTCCTCTGCTCCTTTCGATCGTTACGATGTCAGCAGCAGGAATATGTCTTGATATCTGTAAAATAGCCGTTAGCAGTATTTTTTCAATGGCAGTTTACATTGTAATATGGGGAGCTTTGTATTTTGCGATTTTCTGCTCATTGGGAAAAGTTCGCCTATTTGATAAAACAGCAGAAGATGTTTTTGTGAATACTGTACAACATATGGGTAAACCTATATTGTAAAATGTAGAAAATTTTCTGTTAGTATTGCAATTTTTTTATTAATGAATTATAATATTGATATGCCGTACATCAAAAGCGGATAAACCATTTAAGAGGAGAAACTTTACCATGAAAGAATATGATGTAAACAAGGTCAAAAACATAGCATTCGCAGGCCATAACGGCTCAGGAAAAACTTCTCTTGCAGAGGCAATCCTTTACAAGGCAGGAGCTTCCGACCGTCTCGGCAAGACTGCTGACGGCACAACAATTTGCGATTACGATCCCGAAGAGATAAAGAGAAAGATCTCGATAGGTACTTCTCTTGCATCTTTTGAATATAATGATCTTAAAGTAAATCTGCTTGACACACCAGGATTATTCGACTTTGCAGCTGAAATGATAGAAGGTATCAGAGCTTCAGATACAGTTATGATTACTGTATCAGCAAAATCAGGCGTAAAGGTCGGTGCAAGAAAGGCATATGAGGAAGCTGTAAAGCAGGGTAAGTCCAAGATGTTCGTTGTTACTAAGATCGACGATAAGGACGCTAATTTCTTCAATGTCCTCACTGAGCTGAAAACAGTATTCGGACCTACAGTTTGCCCTGTAGTAGTTCCTGTTATCAGCAACGGTCAGATCGTTGAGTATGTAAATCTCATTGAGATGAAGTGCTATAAATATGACGCTAAGGGCAATGCTATCGAGACAGAAATGCCTACAGCAGAAATATCCGAAAAGTTTGAATACCGTGTTGACGGACTTGTTGCAGCTGTTTCAGAGGCTGTTGCCGAGACCTCCGACGAGCTCATGGAGAAATTCTTCGAGGGCGTGCCCTTCACTCAGAAGGAGCTTATCGACGGTATCCATGACGGTATGAACAGAGGTATCATCACACCTGTTGTATGCACATCAGCTGCTGATCTTGCAGGTATAGATATGCTTCTCAAGGAGATAGAGCTTCTGCTTCCTTCACCTAATGAAGTATATGCTGCTGAGGCTTATACAGCTACAAAGGACGTTACAGAAGTAAAGTGCGACGTTAACGATCCACTCTCAGCATTTGTATTCAAGACAGTTGCCGATCCGTTCGTTGGCAAGATGTCATTTATAAGAGTTATGTCAGGAAAGCTTACTGCAAACTGTGATGTTGTAAATTCAACAACAGGCGGAGCTGAAAAGATAGGCAAGCTCTATACTCTCTGCGGAAAGAAGCAGACAGAAGTACAGGCTGCGTATGCAGGCGATATCGTCGTTGCTTCAAAGATATCCGCAAACACAGGCGATACACTTTCAGACTCTTCAAGAGTTGTTGAATTTGCTAATATGGAATTCCCGAGACCTTGCTATTCAATGGCTGTAAAGGCTAAAGCACAGGGCGACGAGGCTAAGATCTCAACAAGTATGCAGCGCCTTATCGAGGAAGATCCTACCCTGACATACGAGCAGGACGATACCACAAAGGAGCAGATACTCAGCGGTCTCGGCGAGCAGCATATCGAAGTTGCTGCTGCCAAGCTCAAGACTAAGTTCGGTGTTGAAGTCAACCTTACAGTTCCTAAGATAGCTTATAAGGAGACTATCCGCAAGAAGGTAAAGGTACAGGGAAGACACAAGAAACAGTCAGGCGGTCACGGTCAGTTCGGTGACGTATGGATAGAGTTTGAGCCATGCGTAAGCGATACACTTGTATTTGAGGAGAAGATCTTCGGCGGTGCAGTACCAAAGAACTACTTCCCGGCAGTACAGAAGGGTCTTGAAGAAAGCGTAAGAAAGGGCGTTCTCGCAGGCTGTCCTGTAGTTGGTCTGAAG
>CAMYYQ010000162.1 GCA_947303535.1 uncultured Ruminococcus sp. | reverse complement strand
TAGAAAGCCATGTCTTTGTGATGATATCTGACCGGCAGCTCCGATATCCGGTCAATGTGAAATTGTTATTGACATATTCATTAGTCGGGTATATAATCATATTATAACTATCTATAAACTATGTAAACAGAAGAAGAGAGGATAATATGCTTAATCAGTTTTCAAGAACTCAGCTTCTTTACGGTGAAGAAGCGATAAAAAAGCTCTCGGAGTCGAGAGTTGCAGTATTCGGTATCGGCGGCGTGGGCGGATATGTCTGCGAGGCTCTTGTCCGCAGCGGCGTGGGGAGTTTCGACCTTATCGACGACGACAAGGTGTGCCTGACCAATCTGAACCGTCAGATACTTGCCACAAGAAAAACGGTTGGGAAATACAAGGCCGAGGTCATGGCTGAACGTATGAGGGAGATAAACCCCGATGTGGATATCCGTATCCATAAGTGCTTTTTCCTGCCCGAAAACGCCGATGATTTTCCCTTTGAGGAATACGATTACGTTGTTGATGCAGTTGACACCGTGACTGCAAAGCTGGAACTGATAATGCGCGCTCAAAGTCTTGGCGTTTCCGTGATAAGCGCTATGGGCGCAGGCAATAAGGTAGATGCAGGGCGGCTGAAAATAGCGGATATCTACGACACGTCGGTCTGTCCGCTTGCCCGTGTCATGCGTCATGAGCTGCGGAAGCGGGGCGTGAAGAAGCTTAAAGTCGTTTACTCGGACGAGCAGCCCATAAGACCTATCGAAGATATGTCAATAAGCTGCCGGACACATTGTATATGCCCTCCGGGAGCGCAGCACAAATGCACTGAGCGCCGCGATATCCCGGGAAGTACGGCGTTTGTGCCGGCGGTCGCAGGTCTGCTGATAGCGGGAGAGATAGTGAACGACCTTACATCATCTGAGTGAGCAGGCCTGCTGCTTCTCGTCGAAAAGTCCGGTTATAGACGGATTATCGCCGCATACAGGACAGTCCGGGACTCTTTCCGGCAGTCTGACCTTACGCCATTCCATTTTCAGTCCGTCGAATATGAGCATACTTCCTGTGAGCAGCTCACCCTGACCGGTTATGTACTTCACGGCTTCAAGAGCCTGCATGGAACCGATGATTCCTGCCATGGCGCCGATAACTCCTGCTTCCCGGCAGCTCTGTACAGCGCCTTCCGGGGGCGGTGCTCCGAATATACAGCGGTAACACGGTCCTTTACCGGGGACATAGGTCATAAGCTGCCCCTCAAAGCGGAGGATACCCGCATGACAGAAGGGCTTGCGGCCAAGTACGCAGGCGTCGTTTATGAGGAATTTTGTGGGAAAGTTATCCGCGCCGTCGATGATAAAATCGTAACCGGCGACCATTTCTGCGATGTTTTTGCTGTTTACGTATTCGTGATATGTGATGACTTCAACGTCGGGATTGAGTGCCTTGATGGTCTCTGCGGCGGACTGCACCTTAGACTTGCCCACGTCATCGGTGGTGTGGATTATCTGCCTTTGCAGGTTTGAAAGCTCCACTCTGTCACAGTCGGCAATGCCGATAGTTCCAACGCCTGCGGCTGCAAGGTACATTGCGGCAGGTGCTCCGAGACCTCCTGCACCTATGATGAGCACTTTTGCGGCAAGGAGCTTCTTCTGTCCCCTTACGCCTATTTCTTTTAATGTGATATGCCTCGAATATCGTTCGAGCTGATCGTCTGTCAAAGCCATTTTTGCCTCCTGAAAGGAAATTGATATGAAAAGTATAAATGCAGCTGATATTCCCGCTCTTGATACTGAAAAAGTGCTTCTTCCCGACATAAGGAGCCGGGAAGAATTTGAAAGAAGCGGTCTGAAAGGCTCGGTGAATGTTCCCTTTGACGAGATATCAACGGGACTTTCAAAGCTGCCCAAGGACAAGCCTGTCTATGTTCTGTGCAGGACGGGCGACCTCAGCGGGGAAGTCGCTGAGATACTGGAAGACCGGGAATATGACGTTTACAATATAGACGGCGGTTATGCTGCTTATATCGTAAGCTTAGCCAGCGCAGGGCTGTGAAGTCTGTCCCTGCCCGTTTAATAAGTATAGCATACACATAACGGCTTTTCAATGAATCCGGATATAACTGTTTTCTATAATCTGATATGGATTTTCTGCATTGGACAAGTGCCGCTTCCGGTGATATAATATAATCACACCAAACGAAAGGAGCGGTAAGAATGGAAAAAAGAATATCCTGTCAGCTTGGTATGCTCCGCTCTGTCGTGAGAGGAACAGACCGAATGTGCAGCACGGCACGATGTTTTACAGGGAAATAAAATTTAGCTGAAACCATTAAGTGTATGACCTCCAATAAATACATTTATAATAACTGCAAAACAGCTTCTTCTGCCGCGAAGAGGCTGTTTTTTTACGAGGTGTTTTATGACTTTACAACAGATCAACTATCTTCTTACTATATCAGAATCACGGTCAATGAATAAGGCTGCCGAAAAACTGTTCATTGCGCAGCCTACGCTTACGGGTGCAGTACGGGATGCCGAGAATGAGATAGGCATACAGATATTTCACCGCACTCACAAAGGCGTGACAGTAACTGCTGAGGGGGAAGAGTTCCTTGCAAAGATAAGAAGAGTCTATCAGCAATACGAAGATGTAATGGAAGAATACGGCGAGGAAATGAATATACGCCGTAAATTTGCCGTATCCATGCAGCATTACTCCTTTGCGGTCAAGGCTTTCATAGAAATGGCAAAGCATTACGACTCGAATCAGTTTGATCTTGCACTCAGGGAAACTGCTACTGCAAATGTTATAAAGGACGTGAGCACGCTGAAAAGCGAGATAGGGATAATCTATACCTGTGAGGCTAATCAGCGTGTTATAAACAGGCTCCTGAGAGAGAACGAGCTTGAATTCCATTCACTTATCGTCTGTCCCGCAAGCGTTTATCTTGCAAAATCCCATCCGCTTGCAAAGGAAAAAGAGCTTACCTTTGAGCAGCTCGATCCATACCCCTGTATGTCCTTTGAGCAGGAAAATGAGACCGAGATCTACTTTGCGGAGGAGATACTCATTGAACACGCCTATCAGAAGACCGTCAAGGCTACCGACCGTGCAACTATGATGAATCTAATGGAAGGGCTGAACGGCTATACTTTGTGCTCCAGCATATACTCGGAAAAGCTCAGCGGAGATCAGTTCCTTGTGATACCCTTCCGGACTGATGACAGTGTTCAGAGTACCATGGATATCGGATATATAACCAAGAAAAACAATGAGCTCAGCAGCATGGGAAAAAGATTTCTCGCTGAAGTGAGAAGAGAGCTTGAAATAAGAGAATAAAGCAAAAGCCTGAAAGCATTTTATCTGCTTTCAGGCTTTTTGTTATCATCAGGCTTAACCGCTGACCGCTGCGGAATATATCTTTTCAATCAATTGAAGTGCTCCCGTATATCCTATATATGTGCGGTTCAGAACTACTTCCTCTGTGGCTATCGTGCCGACTTCCACAAGCACGGCGTTCTTCTCCTTTGCTACGTCCTGTTCCCATGAAGAACCGAGAATAAGCGGTGTACTGCTGCCGAAATCTTATTCTGATATTTTCTTCTCTATGAGATAACCATCCTCAATGAAATCTACGTTTCCGTAAACACCTTCGGAAAGCTCATTATAAAGGGCGGCAACGTCTTCGCGGTATTTTACCGGAGTATTATCGGAAATTATCTGACCGACAGGTATCAGGCCTATCTGATCTGCGAGAAATTTAGAAAGCGCGATATTATATGCCGCATCGCCGACAATAGTGAACTTTGAGGGGAATCCGAACCAGTATTCTGCGAAAAAGTCTGCAAAATGATCGAAGAAGTAATAATACCTTCCGGCTGCCTTTTCTATGAATTTTTCAGCTTTTGTATTGCTTATTCCTGCAAATTCCACCACCTGACGCAGGAAAGCAGTTGTGGCCTCCTCGCCTACAGGCAGAACGGGTATGTGCAGATAGGGCTGACCGTATTTTTCCTCAAGATGCTTTGCAACTCTCAGATTCAGCCAGGGTGAAAGCACAAGATTGAATGCAGCCTTCGGAATGCTCTTCCACTCGGAAACGCCTGCACTTTCGCTGCCGAAAAAAACATTCACGTCAAAGCCGGCAGCTTCGAGGATGCATTTTATCTCGATGATATCTCCGCGCCAGAACGTATTGAAATAAGGAGCTCCCATCCACAGATTGACAAGCTTCTTTCGGCGGTGGATGCCCTTTGCTTCTCCTACAAACTGATCTATTATCGCAAGGACGACTTCTTCATGTCCCCACAGATTGTTCCCCTTGAATCCGGGCACCTCCGCATGGACTATGGGATAGCCCTGTTCACGGTATGGCTTTATTACTGACGCAACATCATCTCCTACAAGCTGTGGAGAACAGCCTGACAGGACTACGAACAGATCACCCTTCATTATCTTCAGCGCCGACTTTATAACTCCGTCAAGTTTTTTTGCGCCG
>CAMYYQ010000161.1 GCA_947303535.1 uncultured Ruminococcus sp. | reverse complement strand
GAGAGGTGTTACCTCTCATTAGAATTTACTTTAGTAAGTTTAACTGTAGCAGTTATTACATCATTACTATAGTTAATTCTTTCATTAGTACCTTGTTTTAAGCTAAATGTATAAGTCTTAGTTCCTACTTCATCAGTATATGTTATAGGACCTGCTTCCAATGATGCAAGCGCACAGTGCGGCGGCTGGACTCTTGACTGGGCAGAGAGCTACACAAAGGATATTCCCGGAGCAACTACTATACTTGAAGGTTTTAAGGACGTTGCCGAGGAGTATGGTATTACCGTTATAACAAATCCAAAGGAAGCCGAGAAAGCAGACGTTGTTGTAAATGTTGTTGGCGAACAGGTCTACTCCGAGTGGAACGGCGATACAGAAGATATGGAGCTTTGCGGCAAGCTTGGTCTCAGCAAAAATCGTCAGGCTATTGACGAAGCAAAGAAGCTTGGCAAGCCAACTGTTACCTGTATCGTTGCAGGAAGACAGGTGATACTCGACAAGGCAGACCTTGACAGCTGGGACAGCGTAGTAATGTGTTATCTCCCGGGCTCTGAGGGCAAGGGTGTAGCAGATGTGCTCTGCGGCGGAAGCAAGTTCACAGGAAAGCTTCCGAGCCCGTGGTATGAGTCCGTTGACCAGATAGGTACAGATAAATGCTGGTTGGAAAAAGGCTTCGGACTTGAATACTGATTCGGCTTCCATACGAAAATACTTATTACTGCGCATAACAGAAAAACTCCCGAAATATCGGGAGTTTTGTTTTTTTATTCGGCAAGAAGCTTTTCAGCAGCTGCTATCTTTACGCATATTACAAACAGCTCCATTGCCTTTGCAAGATCCTCTATCGGAGGGTATGTAGGAGCAAGTCTGATATTTTTATCCTCAGGATCAACTCCGTATGGGAATGTTGCGCCTGCACCTGTAAGTGTTACTCCTGCGTCCTTGCAGAGCTGAACTATTCTCTTTGCGCAGCCATTAGGTGCATTGAATGAGATGAAGTATCCGCCCTCAGGTGTTGTCCATGTACCGATACCGAGAGGTGCGATCTCACTCTGGAGCTTCTCGCACACAAGGTTGAACTTAGGAGCAATGATAGCCATGTGCTTCTTCATATGCTCAACCATATTTTCGTATGTGCCAAAATACTTGACATGGCGCATCTGGTTCATTTTATCATAGCCGATGATGCTGATGCCGAGGTACTTTTTAAGCTCCTCGATATTCTCCTTGCTTGCAGCCATTACTGCAACGCCTGCACCCGGGAATGTGATCTTTGATGTCGAACCGAACATATAAACGATATTTTCGTTGCCAGCTTTCTTGGCTTCATCAAGTATGTTAAGTATATATTTAGGCTTATCTGTAAGATGATGTATACAGTAAGCATTGTCCCAGAATATCCTGAAATCCTTTGCAGCAGGCTTGAGTGCAGCAAAACGCTTTACTGTCTCGTCGCTGTATGAGATGCCGTCAGGGTTTGAATACTGTGGTACACACCAGATACCTTTTACAGACTCGTCCTTTACGAGCTCCTCTACCATGTCCATATCAGGACCTGTTGGAGTCATAGGTACATTTATCATTTCTACGCCGAAGAATTCAGTTACCTTGAAGTGTCTGTCATAACCCGGTACGGGACAGAGGAACTTGACCTTTCCGCACTGTGACCACGGCTTGCTTCCGAGTATTCCCTTATTGAAAGCGCACTGTACCGAAAAGAACATTGCATTAAGGCTTGAATTACCGTAAATGATGACTTCATCAGAAGCAACGCCCAGCATATCCGAAAACAGCTTCTTTGCTTCGGGGATACCGTCAAGTATACCATAATTGCGGACATCATTTCCGCACTCGCTCATAAAGTTTCCGTCATCGAAAGCCCTGAGCATATCAACGCTCAGCTCAAGCTGCTCCTTACACGGATTACCTCTCGCCATATTGAGACAAAGCCCCTGACCTTTGAAGTCGTTGTAGAGCTTCTCGTTCTCACTCTTGAACGAAGCGATCTCATCTTTTGTCATCTGGGATAAATTCATTATAAGGATCTCACCTTTCAAATATTTATGGTGCATAACAGCACAAAATCTCCAAATAAAAGTATATCACAGCATTCACACATTTTCAAGTGACAATATAACAAATTATAAACCTTGAAAACTTTTTTTTTTGTTGTTTTCGGCATTTACGCCTATATATAGCGATATTCTCTTTTGGAATGACTTCGGTACCCTAAAAGGTAAATGTAAATGTTTGATGAAAAATGAACGAAACCCATTGACTTTTATGGCAATTTTGTATATAATATATGTATAAAGAAAAAGAATACATAGGGGATGGGAATTAATTGCTTCAATAGGAGGTATCTTTATGAAAAAATTAATCTCATCGACGATCTCTGTTATGACATCTATGGCAATACTTGCCTGCGGCTGCTTTAGCACAGCGTTTGCTGCCGGCGATATGACATCAGAAAATGCAGATATTATTGAGAATGAAACTTATCTCGGAGATTACGACATCTTCAAAATCCAACTATCGGACTATCCAAAACTAAAATCGAACTATTCAAGCGACTCTTACAATTACGGTGATATGCTGGACGAGAACAATCTCGCTGTATATAATGCCGTAAAAGAGCTCACCGAGCCAACAAATCAGGGGTTCACGGTAACTCTTCCGAATCCTGTCAGCGTAAAGCTGTCGTCCTCGCCTTATTCAAGGAACTTCAAGGACGAAGATGCTGAAAAGCTGCAAAACGCTTTCATTGAAAACTGTAAACCGGGACTGGACTGTGCATTTTTCGATATGCCCGAGCTCTACTGGGTAGAACCTTCACTGTGGTCTATCGCTATCGGAAAAGATACAAGCTTTACTTCAAACTGGCCGCTTTCAACAGGCTATACCGCTCAGATATACAAGATAACTGTTTATCCTGCTTATATGAGCTGCTTTGAATCAGCTGATGAAGCTAAGGAATACGGAGAAAAACTTGAAGAGGCTCTTGAAAAAGTTGATATCTCAGGCGAAACAAGATATGAAAAGCTGAAAAGTATCCATGATTACATAGCTAATTTTACTTATTATGATACTGAAGCAAAATTCAGCAGCTCAGCACTTGGTGCTCTTGTTGAGCCCGGAGTAGTATGCGAGGGATATTCCGAAGCTTTCAAACTCATATGTGACAGGCTTAACATCCCTTGTGTATGCGTTTTCGGTAATCTTAACGAAGAAGAACAATCCGCTCATATGTGGAATTATGTCAAAATGGAGGACGGAAAATGGTACGCCATGGACGTTACCTGGGACGACCTTGACGGCAAAAACGGCCGTCAGATAAAATATGATTACTTCCTGAGGGGCTCGAAGAGTTTCTCCAAAAACCATACCCCTGAGTCTATTTATACTATCACTCCTCTGAATTATCCCGAAATATCAGAGAATGATTACGTTTTCACAGCGCAGACTACTTCTGCTACGACAACTACAACAACAACGACTGCTACAACTACAACGACCACCTCAAAACCAACTACTACAACGACTACCACTACCACTACCACGACTACTTCAAGACCGACTACTACAACAACTACGACCACAACGACATCTTCAAAACCTACCACAACCACTACAACTACGACAACAACTACTACTTCAAGACCTACCACCACTACAACTACTACCACAACCACTAAAACTACAACAACTACTTCGTCAACTACATCAACTACTTCAACAACTTCACAGACTACTTCAACTACAACAACTACTGTGAAACCTGAAAATCTCGTTGGCGATATAAACCATGACGGCGAAGTCAATATTGCAGACCTTGTTTACCTGCAAAAAGCGTTGCTTGGCAAGGTAAGGCTCCGCTCTATGTGCGACTGCAACGAAGACGGCGTTGCTGATGTTTTTGACCTTGTATTTTTAAGAAAACTTATTATCAATCATTAATTGTTCTTCCATTTCAAAACGTCAGAGGCTCCGAACTTCTTTCGGAGCCTTTGTACGTTGATGACTCTTTACAATCACGGTGTTTTGTGGTATAATCCCTTGAGTGGCAGCATTTGCGATCCATAACATTCGGATATACAGGCTGTATGCCGATCCCTATTTTAAGAAAGGGCTTCATTTTTATGAAGTATGATAGAATATGAAAGGACCTTCTCCAAAGACAAATAAGTATATACTTATTTTTACTTCACTGTTCATGCGATGGGCAATAATGTTCATTATCATCTTTTCGCTGACATCTCTTATTGATATCATCAGCGGACAGAAAGCTAATACTCTTGCCTTTCGCCTGATTTTTGCCGCAGTTGGCTCTGTTATCGCCAACCTTATAGCTCGGCTCCTCATTCTTCCGCGGCTGAATAAGCAGTACAGCGTGTTCCGAAAGATACTGCAAAAAATAGCCGAAAACGGTTACTCTGACGATGTCATCTCCAAAATGGAGGAGCAGCTTACATTTTGCAGG
>CAMYYQ010000160.1 GCA_947303535.1 uncultured Ruminococcus sp. | reverse complement strand
TCTTGATGCGTGATCCCGAGTCAGCGTTCAATATAAGAAATCTTGTGCGCAGCCTTGTGTATTCCTGCATAGCTTCACTCAAAGCAGGCATGGACATACTCACAGAGCAGGAGCACGTAAAGCTCGAAAAGATATATGCTCACGGAGGTTTCTTCAAGACTCCCGTGCCCAGTCAGAATTTCCTTTCGGCAGCTCTCGGTGCAGACGTTACACTTATGCAGACCGCAGGTGAAGGCGGTGCATGGGGAATAGCACTTCTTGCGGATTATATGGTACACAGGGAAAGCGGCGAGACTCTTGAGGACTACCTTAATAACAGAGTATTTGCCGATATGAAAGGAAATACAGTTTCTCCGCAGTCAGAAGACGTAGACGGAATAAACAAGTATATGACTAATTACATTTCGGGACTTGCAGCAGTAAAAGCAGCTGTTCCCGAAAACAGAAAGGATAGGATATAGAATGAAATTTTGGTTTGTAACCGGCTCACAGTTCTTATACGGTGAAGAAACATTAAGACAGGTCGAAGAGGACTCAAAGAAGATAGTTGATGGACTTGATCTTCCTTTTCCTGTTGAATACAAAATGACAGTGAAGAAAGAGTCTGAGATCGAGCGCATAATAAAGGAAGCAAATTATGACGACGAGTGTGCAGGAATAATCACATTCTGTCATACATTCTCTCCATCAAAGATGTGGATAAACGGACTTGCGCTTTTACAGAAGCCCTGGCTGCATTTCCACACACAGTTCAACGAGACTATACCAAATGAGGGTATAGATATGGACTATATGAATCTTCACCAGTCCGCACACGGCGACAGAGAGCACGGCTTTATCGGAGCTCGTCTGCGTATGCCGAGAGCAGTTGTTGCAGGACACTGGAAAGATAAGAAAGTCCAGGGAAAGATAGCAGAGTGGCAGCGTGCAGCAGAGGGAGCACTGTTCAGCAAGAGCCTTAAAATAGTGCGTTTCGGCGATAATATGCGTGAAGTTGCAGTTACTGAGGGAGATAAGATCGAAGCACAGCTCAAGCTTGGCTGGCAGGTAAATACCTTTGCGGTAGGCGATCTTGTTGAGATAATGAACGCTGTAACAGATGCAGAGATCGATGCACTTATGAAAGAATACGCAGAGCTTTACGACTATGATAAGGCTGATGAAGAAACTATCAGATATCAGGCTCGTGAAGAGATAGCTATCGAGAAGATACTTGTACGCGAGGGGGCAAAGGCATTTTCAAACACCTTCGAGGATCTCCACGGTATGCGTCAGCTCCCCGGACTTGCAACACAGCACCTTATGCACAAGGGCTACGGCTTCGGTGCAGAGGGCGACTGGAAAACAGCAGGTATGACTGCAATTGTAAAGGCAATGTATCCTGAGGGAAATACCTCCTTCATGGAAGACTATACATACGACTATAAGCATGAGCTCATACTGGGCTCGCATATGCTCGAGGTATGCCCGTCTATCGCAGCAGACAAGCCGCGTATCGAGGTACACAAACTCGGTATCGGCGGCAAGGAAGCACCTGCAAGAATAGTATTTGAGGGCAGAGCAGGCTCGGCAAAGGCACTGTCACTTATCGACATCGGCGGCAGATTCAGACTTATCTCACAGGACGTTGAGTGCGAAAAGCCGTTCCAGTCAATGCCTAATCTTCCTGTTGCAAGAACTATGTGGAAGCCAGCTCCTTCATTCCTTGAAGGACTTGAATGCTGGATAATCGCAGGCGGAGCACATCATACAGTTCTGTCATACGATATAACAGATGAAACTGTACGTGATTTTGCACGTATCATGGGCATAGAGCTTGTGGTCATCAACAAGGATACCACAAAGGAAAAGCTTGAACGTGATATTATGATCGGAGATGTGATATATGGACGTTAAGGAGCTTAAAGAGCGTGTCCTTAAAGCCAATCTGCTTCTTCCGAAGTACGGACTTGTGACATTCACATGGGGCAATGTCAGCGAATATGATCGTGAAAGCGGACTTGTTGCCATAAAGCCCAGTGGTGTCGAATATGACGCAATGACAGCAGATGATATAGTTATACTGACACTTGACGGTGAGAAAGTCGAAGGGGAATTATCACCGTCAAGTGACACTCCTACACATCTGGAGATATACAGAAAATTTGACGGTGTATGCGGAGTAGTACATACCCACAGCCGATATGCAACTTCTTTTGCACAGGCTTGTATGGGTATCCCTCCTCTCGGAACTACCCACGGTGATTATTTCTACGGCGAGATACCTTGTACAAGGGAGATGACCGATGCAGAAGTAAACGGCGACTATGAGCTTGAAACAGGCAAAGTCATCGTTGAATGTTGTAAGTCATACGACAAGATACCCGCTGTACTTGTGGCAAATCACGGACCATTCGCATGGGGCAAGGACTGCATGGAAGCAGTCCACAATGCAGTAGTTCTTGAAGAGCTTTCCGCAATGGCGTGGATAACAAAGACACTTCGTTCCGATACGCCCGATATGCCGCAGCGTCTGCTTGATAAGCATTTCTTCCGCAAACACGGTGCTAATGCTTATTACGGGCAGAAAAAATAATAAATCAGTTAGTCATTTCTCAAAATGAGATGAACCCCTCCAATAAAAAAGCAAAAAAGTCTCTGAACACAGAGACTTTTTTGTTTGCTTGAATTTCTTTGTTTTATGATGTATAATTGTTATAATAACTTTTGTGGAGGAGTGTGCAGTGAAAAAAATACCAAAAGAAATGAAAAACGATCTTTATGGATTTGGGCTGTTTTTGCTCATAGGTATAGTATTTATGACCATAGGCTTTTACCTGCTGATATCAAGGACACAGACAAAGTCAAGGTGCGATACTGAGGTCAAAGCTGTTGTAGTCGATATGGTAACATATAGATCACGCAGCGGACTTAAAAAGCACATCACATCTGCCCCTGTTATTGAATATGAGTATAACGGAAAGACGTACAGATACACAAGTGATGTAGGCTCAAAGCCTGCGAAGTATAAAAGGGGTGACAGTTTTTCCGTAATGATAGACTCTCATTCTCCCGATGTAGTCTATATGCCCACAGATGATATCAACTACGTCTTGTTTGTTCTTGTTATTATTGGTGCAGCAGTTTTCGGCACTATAGGCATATGCGGTCTCGTCCATTTATTCAGGAGACGGGAATAATACTGTAAATTGAAATAGGGAAAAAATATATAGCCGTTAGCCTTTAGCCATTAAGCGTTAGCCGAAGGCGACACATTGGCTAATAGCTAAAGGCTGAGTTTTATGATAAGTGTGAATGAAGATAATACTTCTCTGATCCAATCATTATTAGTGTTATTTTCTCTTAGGTCTGATATCCTGATATAAAAGTCCGCACTTTGTACAATACCACATTAGCCTGCCTGTTCTGTACATAGGCAGATTGAACTGCAAATTCCATTCGGGGTACTGCTTGAACATCATTATACTGTTGTCCGACACATAAGCTGCGAATGTGATATAGTGCTCCTTGGTCATTTCATGGTCGGAAGAAACATACCATTCACCGCCTATATCCTCGACCTTGAGCATTTCGTTCTCTTCAGCCTTTCGCGGCTCGGCAGGAGTCAGCTTATTCCCGCAGCAGGTGACTGCCGCTTCCGAAGTCGATGTAATTATATTGCCGCACTTGCTGCACACATAAAACTTTATCTTTTTCATATTACCTTTCTCACTTTCGTTTTTATCTATCTCACCTGACAGAAGCACCTGAACATCAGTCCCGAAAACCTCAGCCAGTGCAGAGAGCAGTGACACATCGGGACAGCCGTTTCCGCGCTCCCATTTTGAAACAGCCTTATCGCTTACATTTATGCGATCTGCCAGCTGTTTCTGAGTGAGTCCCATTTCTGTCCTGAAACGTCTGATAAGCTCACCTGTTTTTACCTGATCCATATTATCACCTCTTGAAAAATAACTTACTGTTCATGTTTTTATTATATATTATAGAATGTAGTTCGTCAATCCACGCTCCGTAGAGTTTTCGGAGAAAAAATTTTTAAAAGGAGGCTCACTGGTATGAGTATCACAGTAAACATCTACTACAGCGGCAAAAACGGCAGTGCACGGAGATTTGCAGAAGAAATGGAAGCAAGCGGAACAGCTGACCTTATCCGCGGAGAGCAGGGAAATCTTAGGTATGAATACTTCTTCCCCATGAATGATACCGAGACTGTGCTACTTATCGACAGTTGGAAAGATCAGGAGTCAATAGACCTGCACCATGCATCGCCTATGATGAAAACGATAAGTTCGCTTCGGGAGAAATACGACCTGCATATGAAAGTTGAACGCTACATTTCCGATGAAAGCGGAGTTCCTAATACTGACAAGGCATTTATAAGAGAGTAACATATGAAAAGATCTCCCTGCGAAACACAGGGAGATCTTTTTATTGGGCTTCCGAAAACCCCCAGTTTTACTGGGGGTTCAAAAAAGCTTTAGCTATG
>CAMYYQ010000159.1 GCA_947303535.1 uncultured Ruminococcus sp. | reverse complement strand
CGGCTGTTGCCGCTTCCGCCTGCACCAAAGGTAACACTTATGAAATCAGGGTGAAGGTCGTTGAGTTCATCAAGTGTACTGTATATTACATCGACAGGACTTGTTTTCTTCGGAGGGAATACCTCGAAAGAAAACACGGTCTTATCTTTAAAAAGCTCTTTGATATGCATATATATCCTCCGTTATTCTATTGACCAGTCGATCTCGCCCAGTCCCTTTTCCCGCAGGAAATTATTCGCCTTTGAGAAGTGCCTGCAGCCGAAAAATCCGTTATACGCCGACAATGGACTTGGGTGGGCTGCCTTTAAGACAAGATGCACAGGATTTGTTATGTACTGCTGTTTTGTCTTTGCATCTCCGCCCCACAGCATGAACACCATAGGCTTTTCACGCTGATTAAGAAGCTGTATAACATCTGTGGTGAAGTTCTCCCAACCTATGCCGTGATGACTTCTTGCCTGATTTGCACGTACAGTCAGTACGGAATTGAGCAAAAGCACTCCCTCTTTCGCCCACTTTGTCAGCTCACCGTGCTTGCCTAAGTTATCTATGCCCAAATCTGCCCTTATCTCCTTGAAAATATTGATAAGCGACGGCGGCGGAGCAATTCCCTTTCGTACCGAGAAGCTCAGTCCGTGAGCCTGTCCCTCGCCGTGATAAGGGTCCTGACCTATTATAACGCATCTTACATCTTCATAGGACGTGTACTTCAATGCGTTGAAAATATCGTACATACCGGGGAAAATACGCTGTGTTCTGTACTCGTTTATCAGAGTCTGTCTCAGCTTCAGGTAGTAATCCTTAGTGAATTCATTTTTCAGAAGCTCGTCCCAGTCGTTGTTAAAGCTTACCATATTTCCTCCAAATTTACCGTATTAAAACAGGGGACGGCAATTGAGCCGCCCCCCTCTCTCTCATTAATTGAAAACTGTGTCCTCATAATACTTGAACTTTACAAGGGTATTGCGCCTGTATGTAAGTGAACCCTGCTGATTGAAAGGCACCTTATCATATGCCTCCGCAGAACACTCTATCTTCAGCTTCTGACCTTTTCTGGTAACAAAGATAAGTTCATAATATTCATCGACAAGCTTTACCTGTCCCGTACTCTCGATGATCCTCATACGGTCATCGCTCTTTCGTATGAGAGTAGCCATTTCTACAATGGGCTCAGATGTACGCTTCTGCTGTGCAAACTCGTCATTCTGACCACCTCTTCTGTCGTGCTGCTGAGGTGCTCTGTTGGCAGGAGCAGATTTTACAGGCATATCTCCGTCATCATAGTCATCAGAACGCTCCTCAAGAAATATTGAAAGAAAACGTCTGAATGCACTTTTTCCGCTGAATAAAAGTATTATAAGTATAAGTACAACAACGATAGCGGCAAGTAAGATCAAAAGATTTCTCATCTGTTGTGTCATTTATTTTTCAGGCGCACTGCGCCTCTCCTTTCTGCTTCAACGTATCATCTGTTTCTTTTTATTTGCAGTCTGATACAAAATCGTTCATTTCTATTATAATATATTTTTTCATACTTTGCAAGTTTTATTTGCAAATTTCTTTAAAATATGTTTCTTCACTTTTTGCGGTCATATGCAGTAATTTGATGAGTATATGAGCAATCAATGATTTTATCTCTTACTATTAATATAAACGAAACGGGATTGCTTTTTCAGACACGCAAATAAATGGGAAGTAGCCATATATCGTGATTTTCGGCATATGACCCACTGCTTGATTTTATATCGCAGAAATGATATAATATATCCGTAACTTCTTTATATATTATGATTGGAGAATATTTATGCAGAAAATTCTTGGATATATGCGCAAAGCCATACAGAATTACGGTCTTATCTCCGACGGCGACCGTATACTTGTTGGTGTTTCAGGCGGAAAGGACAGTCTCGTACTTATGCAGGGACTGCACCTGCTGCGTAAATTCATCGGCATTGATTACGAAATCGTCTCTGTTACCCTTGATATGGGATTTACGGGCGGGACTATGGATTTTTCGCCAATTGCCCGGCTTTGTGAAAAAGAGGGTATTGAGTATCATGTTATCAAAACTCAGATCGCCGAGATAGTTTTTGATGTGCGAAAGGAACCCAGCCCATGCAGTCTCTGTGCGCGAATGAGGCGAGGTGCGCTTCACGATGCTGCCAACGATCTCGGCTGCAATAAAGTCGCACTGGGTCACAACTACGATGACGCAGTTGAGACTTTCATTATGAATCTTTTCACCGAGGGGCGTATCGGCTGCTTTTCGCCAAGTACTTACCTTACACATAAAAAAGTCACAGTTATCCGTCCTCTTGTACTTGCTCCCGAAAAGGAAATACGCCGCGCAGCAAGACGCATAGACCTGCCCGTTGTGAAGTCTGTCTGTCCTGCGGACGGACACACAAATCGACAGAAAACAAAGGATTTCCTTGCAGAAATGGAGCGAAACGATCACGGTTTCAAGGACAGGCTTTTCGGAGCTATGCAGCGCGCAAATATCGACGGCTGGGGCGGTATCAACTGGACTCCTCCAAAATCAAAAGACTGATATGCAATAAAAAGGCTCTCCAAACGGAGAGCCTTTAATAATTCATTTAGAATTACGGACTAATTTAATTAGTCTTCCTTCTTTCTAAGAGCGAATGCTGTACCTACAGCGATTGCAAGACCTGCAACTGCTACGCCTGCACCAGCAACACCTGTCTTAGGTGAATCGTTCTTCTTTGTTGTAGCCTTAGCTGTTGTTGTAGCCTTAGCTGTTGTCTTCTTAGTTGTTGAACCAGCAGCTGTTGATGTAGAAGTTGTAGATGAAGAGCTTGAAGATGATGATGTTGTTGGAGGTGTTGTAGTTGTTGTAGTAGTTGTTGTAGTTGTAGTTGTTGTAGTTGTTGTAGATGATGTTGTAGTTGGATCTGGCTCAATTGCTATATAACCCTGGTTGATACCCTGAGTAAATACCCAAGCCTGCATGAGCTGACCTTCAGCATCCTTATCACCGTTTGTGAAAAGGTCTTCAGCTGTTGGCTTGCTCTTGTATGCGATCTCGATTGGGAACTTGTCGCCACCCTTAACATCGCTTGGAAGTGTGAGCTGGAATGTCCAGAGAACGCCGTCCTTACCAGCATCTGATGAAGCAGCTGTTGCTACAAAGAAACCGTTCTCGCCATCGCCCTGCTGCTCCTGTGAGAGTCTCTTACCAGCAGCGCCGAGTTCAGCATAGTAACCATCTTCCTCAACAACCTTGAGTCTCTTATCGAACTGGATGTGGAGACCTGTTGGAGCGTACTTTCCATCAGCACCATCAACTGTAAGTGTGATTGTACGTGTTGGGTTAGCCTTAGCTTCCTTAAGAGAGATTGTCTCCTGTGTGAGAGTAAGTGTAGGCTTTGTTGCAGCCTTGCTTGGATCAAGACCGTTTAAAGCATATTCCTGACCAGCAGCAGGACCTGCAGCGAATGCAGAAACAGCAGAAGCTGAAAGTGCTACAGCAGAAACAGCGAGTGCAGCGAAAGCACTCTTTAAAGTATTCTTCTTCATTGTCATTATTCCTTTCAGAAAATTTTAGAATTATATATGTAAATCCGCCGCCGCAAAGCGGCGGATCACACTCTTTTATTTTTTACGTCTTATCTTTATTGTCTTAAGGAACGATCAAGCCTTTTTTGTTAAAACTTCGTTCCAGATATCCTTATCTGACTTGTTATCGTAATCAGATGAAGATTTCTTTGCATAGAATTCAAGGATCTTAGAAGCATCGTTTGAATCGATGAGTCTCTTGTCCTTCTTTACAGTTCTCTCAACTGTCTTGTCTGAACCGTGGTGAACGTCAGCAAGGAATGCTGCGAACTCTTCGTAATCAGATGTTGGTGTTGTAGCGAGTGTGCTCTTTGAAAGGTTGATATCGTATGGCTCGCTGCCTGTTGAGAGCTTAGCGTAGTAAGCAAGTACCTGTGAAGCATCGTTTGAGTCAACGAGGTTATCGAGGTTAGCATCACCCTTGAGAGCGATGTAAACAGGGATTGTAACTTCCTTACCGTTGATGTCCTTGAGGACTGCACCGTTTGCATATACAGGAACTTCATACTTGAAGCTTGTGCTGCCTGACTTGTATGTATTAGCAGGTGTAGCTGAACCAAAGTTTACATCAGCTGTGATGTCCTTTGTGCTTTCCTTTTCACCGGATACTACAGTCTTGCCATTTAACATGTAACCTTCGAGATATCTCTCGTGGAGAACTACATTAGAGATCTGAGCCTTATCGAAAGCATCATCAATGCTTACATAGAAAGCAGGCTCTGTATCAGCTGTTACATATGATGCGATGATAGAAGTTGTAACTGTAACATCTGGAGGAGTTGTTGTAGTTGAAGATGTTGTTGTGTCAGATGATGTTGTTGTATCCTTTGTAGTTGTTGTGTCAGATGATGTAGTTGTTTCCTTAGTTGTTGTTGTGTCAGATGATGTAGTTGTTTCCTTAGTTGTTGTTGTGTCAGATGATG
>CAMYYQ010000158.1 GCA_947303535.1 uncultured Ruminococcus sp. | reverse complement strand
TCGTTTACTGTATAGAAAGCGTAGTGGTTACGTCTGTCTCTGTACTCTGTTACGTGATAGATAGTTGAGCCTTCGATCTCAACACGACCTGTTGAGAAGTTTCTCTGGAAGTTGGTGCAGTCGTCCTGTGCGTCCCAGAGACACCACTCAGCGATGGAGAAGATAGAGAAGCTCTTTGCTTCCTTGCTCTCGTTTGTGAGAACTACCTGCTGAACTTCACCGTCATAGTTCTGGGGAACGAAGAATGTTACCTCAGCCTTCAGGTCGTTCTTCTTGCCTGTGATAACGGTATAGCCCATACCGTGGCGGCACTCGTAGAAATCGAGGGGTGTCTTCACAGGAGACCAGCCGGGATTCCAGATTGTACCGTTGTCGTTGATATAGAAATAACGTCCGCCCATATCAATAGGTACGTTGTTGTAGCGATAACGTGTGATACGTCTGAGGCGAGCGTCCTTATAGAAGCAGTAGCCGCCTGCTGTATTGGAAATAAGTGAGAAAAATCCCTGATTTCCGAGATAGTTTATCCACGGATAGGGAGTCTTAGGGGAATTGATAACATATTCCTTTTTAGCGTCGTCAAAAAATCCGAACTTCATAATAATACTCCTTTATTTTTGGTGACAAAGGCGGTCAAAACAACCGCATTTGATTTATTATACCATATATTTGCATATAATACAATAGATTTATCAAAAATTGCGTTGTATTTTTTTATGGGCGTTTTTTGTGCACATTGCCTTACGCTCATTCTTCAAAGGAAAACAATTCCTCGACTGTTGTGCCGAACACTTTTGCAATATCCATTGCAAGCTTCAGGGACGGATTGTACAGTCCCTTTTCAAGTCGGATTATTGTCTCGCGGCGGACTCCCACAAGGTCGGCAAGCTCTCCCTGCTTCATATCGTGCTTTGCACGGTATTCTTTAAGTTTTGTTTTAAGCTCAGGCATTATCCTCCTCCATATCCTTTGCGGACGGCGCATCAAACATCAGAAACAGAAAGCTCCTGAGTGCTATAGCTGCCATGACCGTTATCCAGCAGAAGTCGGAACATATGAAGCCTTTGCGCAGATAATCGTTTACAAAAACTGCTGCAAAAATCACCGTAAGCACAGTGAAAAGAGTTATCTTGTTTGCTTTTGCAAGATTATGCTGCACCATTTCATCCTTTTTCTCCAGCTTGTAAAAACAGGACTGGGCAATAAGCTGCGCTGCCGCAAATATAGCCATGCCTATGAGAATTGAAAGCTTGTCGCCGTATGCCTTACCCTTTATATAACTGAATACATACAGAGCTATCGGTGTGAACGCTATGACCATTACGATAGTATGAAAATTATAGTACGAAAATTTCTTCTTGTTTTCCATTATTCTTCCTCCTCAGTCTTGGGTGTTCTGTCCAGCCACAGGAATACAATGTTCTTGGCTGCTAAGAATACTCCGCATAAAAAGACAGCGAATATACACATATCACTGCCCTCGATGCTGTAATATTCAAAATGCCTGTGGTTTCCGTGCAGGTGCATGAAGATACCAACGAGCAATGCTGCGCAAAGCTCAATTTTTACTGCGATATCTGTGGCTTTCAGCATGAGTTCACGGGAAAGCTCGTCGCTTGGCTGCTTTTTGTACTTCGATGACATAACGCAAAAAAATACGATCCCGATGAGAATGATCGGAGACAGCACATTGATAATATGATGAAATACTCTGGTATGGTATACCTTTTCAAGCATTCCGCAGACAAACAGTATTATCATTACCATAGATGATACGAATTCTGATACAGCCTGTGCTTTCTGGCTCAATACCCTTTTTTTCATAATGATTGCCCCTTTCATTCTTCCTCTGCTGATTTAGGTGTCATATCCAGTATAAGGAAGATAAGGCTTCTGAGTGCGATTGCTCCGACTATGACTACAAGGAATGAAGCCGCGGATATTGTGTGAAAACGTGCTTTAAGTCCCCAGAATACAAGTACGCCTATGAGCGTCCAGAATGTGAACTTCGTTGCCTTCGCCATGTTCTCCTTTGCAAGCTCGTCCTCTTTTTCGGACTGTCCGTCACATATCAGTGTCAATGCAATACATCCCCAGGATATCCATTCCGACCATCTGCCAAGAATAAATCCGCCTGCTATGATAATAACTCCTGCAATAACGGTTGCTATATGTGTTGCTCTGAGTGTAACGATTCTCTTTTTGTTTGTTTTAGTGTTCATGTTATTTTCTCCTTTATGTGATGTATTCGTCACTTTCTGTGATAATTATATCACTCACATATGCTGTTGTCAACAGAAAAAGTGATAAATTCATCACTTTCAGAAGAATGAACAATTAAGGGGCGGATTTTCAGTGTGATGTGATGCATTTGTCACATGGAATAGTGGTTAGTTGTTAGTGCGTAGTTATTAGTTATTAGAAAGGGACGTCGAGGACGCCGTCCCCTACAATCATTACCGCGCACATAACAGTGTCAAACGGACTGCCAAAGGCAGCCCCTACAGTGGGTTCATGTTCAATATCTTGTCGGACACGGGCGGCGTTCTGCCGCCCTGCTAACCACTAAGCACTAAAAAAGCGGACATAAAGTCCGCTTTTTATCATAACTTTGTGAAAAATCTTTCGTGTGTCTCGAATGTATCTCCCGGCTTTACCTCTCGGTAGCCTGTTACATCAGCAGGCAGGCTCAGGTTCGGAGCGTCTATCATTGCTGTCATAGGCTCGGGACAGAAGTAGTGATTGAAGCCGCGGTCATTCCAGATTATCCAGAAGCCGTACTCCTCGGATACCTCATAGCAGAGCTTCTTGCCGCTTGCGATATCCTCTGCGATGATACCGTGGAACTTCTCTCCGTCTATGTCGATATACTCACCGAAGTACATCTCGTTGTCAACTACCTGCAATACAGGCTTCTTTACGCCGTTTTTGTACTCAAGGTCGTGCATCGTGGGTGCTTTCAGCTGCTCTGTGGGCAGGCAGCGTTCATTGAGCTCGCATCTCTTTCCTATCGGCACTGTAAGGCGTATATCCTCTTCCTTTCCGCCGTCTGCAAAAGGTGAGCTGATAGCTGTATGTGATGCCAGAGACATAGGGAGTACCTTTTCTCCGTCTGTATTGATGAAACGGATATTCTGCTCAAGTCCCTGTGCTGACAGTGTGAATGTATACTCAGCTGTGAATCTTACAGGAAGATATTGGAAAAACTCGTCCTTTTCATCGTATACGTAACGAGTCTTTACCCATGCGCAGTTGTCGTCAGCCTTATACTCAACGACCTCGTGCTTCCTTCTGTGGATAAAACCATGAATATGATTGTTATACGGAGCTTTCTCGTTTACGGGAAGATGATATACTGCGTCAGATGTTTTAAGTACTCCGTCTGCAAAACGGTTAGGCAGATAAAGTGTAGGAAGTCCCCATACCTCTGCGGACTGCTTTATTGTATCAGCTGTATTGTCATCGCTGAAACGGAAAAATTCCATTCCGTTTGCATTGTCGCGGAGTCGGATAACGTTTGAGCCTATCTCATTAGCTACCCATGCTTCATAGCCGCCTGCACTGAGTTTTACGCAGGTAGTGCCCTTCCATTCAAATAATTCTGCTTTGTTTGCCATTTTTGATCACATTCCTTTTTATTATGTTTTATCTAAAGCCGTCAGTACTGACGGCATATCCCCGTCATTGATGTTTTTTGTTCCTTAGTAAACGGCGTATTATAGCTGCTGAGACACGGAAGATGACTGCCCAGAAAAAGCCGCCCACCAATACCATGCATATCAGCGTAAATCCTATGCCGCGCAAAAATACGCCGGGGAACAGCTTGTCGGCAAGATCAATATCCTCGATTATCATCTGTATTATCAGTGCGGTCAAAGCAGCTGCTGCATATCCGCACAGAAACATCACCGAAGAACGCTTCAGGGCTGTGCCCTTTGGCGTATTCTTCTCCTTGCCAAGCATTATTATGGGAAGTATAAAAAGTGCTATGCCTTCAAGCACAAGGAGCCCCATAACTCCGTATTCCTCACAGAGTATATCAATAAGGTCAAATATCAGAAATATTGACAGCGGTATGAAATAGCCCATAAGGAAAAATCGTAAAAGATGCCTTTTCTTCATATGCTGCGTCAGTCTATGCGGTTCTCCATGTCGGTATACTCGCGCATAGGCGATATAGCTTTATATGCGGGACGTATTATTTTGTTGGAGTTTATAAGCTCTTCTATTCTGTGTGCAGACCAGCCTGATATTCTTGCCGTTGCAAAAAGCGGTGTGAACAGCTCATCTGGTATGCCTAACATTCTGTATACAAAACCGCTGTAGAAATCCACATTAGCACAGACTCCCTTATATATTCGGCGTTCCTCTGCTATTACCTCGGGAGCAAGACGCTCTACCATTGAATACAGCGCAAACTCCTCGTGTCTGCCCTTTTCAGAGCTGAGCTTTTCTACAAAGCCCTTGAACACCTTTGCTCTCGGGTCGGACTGTGAATAGACAGCGTGTCCCAT
>CAMYYQ010000157.1 GCA_947303535.1 uncultured Ruminococcus sp. | reverse complement strand
CATATAATATGTTGTTGTATCATTTGCTGGTATTGTAATTGTACTTGAACTTAGGAATTGTAACGTGAAGCTCGATCTTGCTTGGGTCTTCGCACTCCTTGAGGCCTTCCATAAGCTTGTCAGCATCGAGATCGTTTACATAGTCCACGATATTCTTTTCCTTTGGAAGAATACCTACGAAGCTGTACTGGCCGCCCTTGTATGGCTTCTTGAAAGCGTCTGCATCGCCAAGGTCGAAATACTCCTTTTCCTCATTGGACATTTTCTTTATTTTGTGCTCAACGCCGTCCAGATCGGTGAACTTTCCGTCATAGGATTCGTCGTAAGGTGACTGCCAATCAGCTTCAAAGTACAGGGTATTAATGAGCATCATCATTGCTATCTCATCATCTGTAGGGGCAAGGTCTCCCTTATTAAGAAGAGTTGGTATCATGCCCTTTGTGTTTTCGCTTACCCAGCTGTTTACATCATTGACTGTAGTATCGTCAAACTTTGACTTATATACCTCGGAGTTGTAGTATTTCTTGTTCTTTTCAAGGAACTCGTCCAGTACCTTGAATGATTCCACATCTCTGAACCATATGGAATTAGCAACAAGGAGCTTCTGCTTCTGGTCATCAGGGAGATTTGAAACGTAGTAAGCCATATATTCGTTGAGCTCATCAAGAGTCATACCGTTTCCGAGTACGGCTTCCATTTGCTCCAGCGTCTCTTTGTCAGCACCGTTTGCAGTCATAGCAAGTGCTGATGATATGGAAAGAGGTGAGATAAGGAGATTTTCCTCGCCTTTCATAGTAGGATCAAAGGCTTTTTTGAGGATATCAACGCCGAACTTCATCTCAGCCTTTGCAAATGTCTCGTCTGTTACTTTGCCCTCAGATGCCTTTATATCCACCTGATCGGTAAGACGGACACTGCCGACCATAGGTGCTCCGTAGAACTTGTCGATCTTTCCGAGTATGTAATCGGATACCAGCTGGAGATCAGCTTCGTCCACCACATCGTTCTGATCTATATCCGCGTTGAGGAAAAGCTCCTTTGAAAGAGGATTCTTTTCGGGATCGCTGATGTACTTTCTATAGCCGATAAGATCAAAGGAGTCAACGACTCCGTCATCGTTGATATCGCCGTAATAGTTTATACCGGGTGCTTTTATCTGAGTGATATTATTTATCCAATATCTGCTGCTGCTTTTTTCGTACTGTTCCTCATCTGTAATGCGCAGCTCAGGATAGTCTTCACTTGATGTGAATTTGATCGTAGCTACAGTTCCCGGGGTAAGCTTATCGAGCATAGCTCTGTTTGAGTCTGAAAGCTCGCCGAAAATAGGATCTATACCAAACTCAAGTATACTGGAATATGACCATGTTGAATAGTATCCGTTTGTTTTGGGGACGACTTTAAAATTTGCAGGTCTATCGTATTCTACGCTGTAAATATAAACATCTTTGAGTTCATATTCGTATTTATCCTCGTGCAGATCGGATCTGTGATCGTCTTCGGCAGAAGCCGAGAGTGTCGGATAAATTCCTTTCGGCGGAATGTTGCCTACAGCTCCGAGAGCCAGTGCAAAGCTCAGGACACCTGCGGTAACTTTGGTGAGTTTTTTCATGTTTTCCATAGTGAATTACCCCTTTCATAATTAGATCATTTTATGGAACAATTTCCATATTAACAGTATAACATCACGTTTTTTCCATGTCAACGAAAAATCTGCATTTTCTAAACAAAACAGGCAAAAAAGGCATATTGTGCCTGACGATTGAACATTATGCCAAAACAGTTCAGCGGACCAAATCTTTTCTCATTGTAATATTGTACAAGAGAAAGCAGGATTATTTGTGCAGGTATACAGAGTATCGTGAATGAAAAACTTCTTATAATATTAGACGTATGAAAAACAGAAAACTCTTAGTGATATTGAAAAAAATTCTCAAAAAAAGCACCTGTTTAAACAGGTGCTTTCGATCTATCAATGATAATAAGAGTCGATACCGAAGTATTCTTCGAGTGTAAGACCGCTTGCGTGGATAGGATAGGAAATATCTGTTCCTACATAGCGGATATGCCATGATTCATACTGATAGCCTGTAATGCCCTGCTTGCCCTGTGGGTAGCGGAGTATAAAACCGTATTCATGGCAGTGGTTCTCGAGCCATATTGCTTCGGGAGTGCCTGCAAAGCTGTCGTCTATCTGGTTTACGTCTATGGCAAGTCCTGTCTGATGCTCGGAATAACCTGCGCGGGCAGAATATGTATCTGCCGCAGCCTGTCCGTCGCGGGCAACGTAATTGTTGTATATCTGAGCCTGATAGTCATAAGAACGGAAGCCTGATGAGAGCCATATATTCAGTCCCTGCTGTGCAGCTGCATTCTGGAGCTTATAGAACTGGTTCTGGCAGGTAGCGTCCAGTCCCGGATTGAAGTCGGAAGGCAGGCTGTAGCTCTTGTTTGCTATGAGTACGCCCTGTATATATGTCAAGCCGTCGTAACTATACTGTGTGGGAGCAGGTCCGTAGTTGTAATCGTTAGGGGTAGGAGCTGTATCGCTTGATACTGCGTTTGACTGCTGAGGTGCAGGCTGATTTGAGGTCTGGTCACCGCCGAATGCCGGAACCGCCTGCTGAGCTTCTGTTTCAGTTTCAGTATTTGTATCATGAGCAGCTTCTGTTGTCTTTTCTTCTGTAGCCGCACTTGTTACAGCAGCTGTGGTCGTTGTATCCTGCTTTGCTTCTGTAGTTGTAACATCGGTTGTGGAAGCTGTTACAGCAGGCTTTGTATTTGTATTGGTGCTTGGCTGTCCTTCAACCACCTTTCCGCATGATGCCAGTGAAAGAACAGCTGCAAAAGCTATGAGTGATAATGCCTTATTTTTCATTTTTACTTCTCCTTTTCAGAATTATTTTGCTCTTTCTGAGCGTTTCTGTTATAATAATCGGAGCACGATTACATTTTGCTACACAAAAATATATATTTTTTTATTTTAACTTAAATTTTGATCCCTATAAAAATTATATCACTTTTGTGTCTGATTTGCAAGCCATTGTCTGAAGCTGTTGAAATAGTCATTTTTTTGTGGTATACTTTTTTAAAAAGGAGGAAACAGATATGAAATATGATATATCACTTAATACGCTATGTGCAGAGGATTTTATAAGGCTTTTCGACTCGGCAGGCTGGGGGAAGCCTGAACGTGGGCTTGTGGAAACTTCGCTGAAAAACAGCTATGTTACATTTGCTGTAAAGAACGGCAGTGAGGTCATCGCTATGGCAAGACTTATCGGCGACGGAGGTATGGCTTTCTTCCTAAAAGATCTTATTGTTGCTCCCGAATATCAGGGAGAGGGCGTAGGAAAGGCACTTCTGGAATATATCGAGGACTATATCCGCAGTCAGCTGAAAGAGGGCTGGTGGTCTTATCTTCAGCTTATGAGCGCCAAGAATAAAGACGAGTTTTACTTGAAATGCGGCTTTAAGTCACACCCACACGAGCACAGCGGTCATGGTTTTACGAAAATTATAAGAAAAGGAAACGAAAATGGCTAAAGTTATAATGACCTGCGGCAGGATATGCAGCGGCAAAAGCACCTACGCTCGTAAGCTCAGAGCCGAGATTGGCGGAGTCATACTTTCCATCGACGAGCTTATGCTTGATATCCTCGGCGGTGAAACAGGCGATAAACATGATGAATATGTCAGACACACTCAGGATTACTTGTATAAAAAATCGGTGGAGATTGCTTCGGCAGGCACTGATGTGCTCCTTGACTGGGGCTTCTGGAGCAAGTCCGAACGTGAGTACGCACGCGAGTTCTACCGTATACATGGTATTATCTGTGAATTTCACTATATCAGTGTCGATGATGCTGAGTGGAAAAGACGCATAGAAAAGCGTAATACAGAAGTTATGAACGGACGCAGTGACGCTTATTTCATCGACGAGGGGCTTGCAGCTAAGTTTGAAAGGCTGTTTGAAGTTCCCGACAGAAGTGAAATGGATATATGGATATAAAAAAGCGGATCATATGATCCGCTTTTTCAGTTCTTTTCTATGCAGTAGCATACTTCGCCTTTGGGTTCGAGTCCTTGCTGGCGGAAACGTTCAACATTATCTGTGATATGCATTGAAGATTTTTCCAGCACACGCCCTGATTTCGTATTTTCAGCGCGGTGATAGGCTTCAAGCTTTTGGAGATCCGTCTTTTTGAACACGTTTTCTATGACTGCGGAAAGAGCTTCTCCTGCATAGCCGTTGCCCTGAAAAGCAGTTCCTATGCAATACTCTATCTCAGCGGTGCGAAGCTCCTCATAAAAGCGGCAGAATGCTATCTGACCAATGTTCTCGCCGCTTGTTTTTTCGATTATCGCCCAGCGGTAAAAGCTGTCGGACCCGTATCCGCTGATATATTTGTCAAGTAGTCCTTTTGCTTCTTCTATCGTCTTATAAACAGGTTCGCCGTATTCTATCTGCACGGAAGGCTCAGATGCCCAGTTTCGGTGCATAGCTTCAAGGTCCTGCGGTTCAAATCTGCGGAGCAGAAGCCGTGGAGTTTCTATTGTGAATGTT
>CAMYYQ010000156.1 GCA_947303535.1 uncultured Ruminococcus sp. | reverse complement strand
ATAATAAATAGCATTACATACAATTATACTATATTACGCAAAAAAAGTCAACCCTTTAATATAGCCTTTAGCCCTTAGCCTTTAGCCTTTAGCCTGTAGGGACGGATATTATCCGCCCGAGCCTTACGATGCAAACAACATGAGCGTATTGTAGGGGAGCCATCCCAACAGGAGCCGCGACCCTCTGTCCTTCGGACATCTCCCTGTACTACAGGGAGTCACCCTCGGGCTCCCTCCTAAATAATTACGTTTCCCGTGGGACGCCGAAAGCGGGGGGCCCTACGATCTAATCACTATGCACTAATAACTACTCAACAAAAAGGACGACCGATGGTCGTCCATATAATTACGCATTAAAATGTCACTGTCCGAGGAGAGACATAGCTGCATCGACGGCTCTGTTTTTCTGCTCGTCGTATTCCTCGAAGGTATTTTCTACGGTATAATCGGGAGTAAGACCGATGCCGTCATAACATTCCGAAACCGTAGTCTTGTATTTAGCGACCGTAAGGACTACCGCGCCCTTCTTGTCAAATTCTGTAGTCTGCTGCATAACGCCCTTGCCATAAGTTCTTTCACCCACAAGGACAGCGCTGCCGAAATCACGGAGAGAAGCTGCGAACAGTTCAGCCGCACTTGCAGTATTATTATTCACGAGGACTACCATAGGGATATCAAGTTCATTTGCATCTGAGTAAACGAGAGTCTCGCTGTGACCGTCCTTATACTCAGCAGTAGCTATAACGCCCTCAGGGAGAAGCGGGTCAACGCAGTCCGAAAGAGAGTCAACGATACCGCCGCCGTTGTCGCGGACATCAAAAACGATAGCCTTTGCGCCGTTTGAAGTAAGGCGTTCGAGGGTATCAATAAACTGCTGAGGAGTATTCTTCTTAAAGCTTTTTATTTTGATATAGCCGACATTTTCGTTTACCATTTCGCCCGTAACGGTTATCATTTCGATAGAGCGTCTTGTGAAAGTGTAATCCTTGTCTATACCGTCTCTGCGGATAGTAAGCTTTATCTCCGAACCCTCAGTACCGCGCATAGCTTCCACAGACTCCTCAAAGCCTGCTGCAAGAACATCAACGCCGTCAATAAGGGTAATAACATCGCCCACCTGGATACCTGCATCTACCACAGGGGAATCCTGCATTATCTCGGCGATACGGATATATCCGTTATCGTCCCTGCTGAGAGTAAGACCGAGACCAACGAGCTGACCCTGATCTTCATTCTGTTCGCTCAGGTATTCTTCTTCGGTAAGGTATCTTGAATACTTATCATCAAGACCTGAGATATAGCCCTTGAGGATACCGTCGCTCAGGTCGTTTTCGTTGATATCACCGAGATAGTTCTCGCGGACATAGGAATCAAGCACCTGGAGCGAATTGTATTTTTTACTTTTTTCGTTTACATCGACGACCTTTTTATTGAAGCTCTGGAGTGAGAAGAAGGAAGTCAGTATGAACGTTACCGCAGAAGCGATAGCGATAAGACTCAGTGCAAGACCGAGACTGATTTTCTTATTCATATTATCATCGCTTTCTGACAAAAATTCGGGCAGTTGAGTAAACTGCCCTTGTTTTTGATATTAACTTTTTTTACGGACTAACATAGCCCATAGGATCCTGAGCAACACCGTTCACACGTACCTCAAAGTGGAGATGTGCGCCTGTTGACCAGCCTGTAGAGCCGATATATCCGATAACCTGTCCCTGTGATACATACTGACCTACAGAAACTGCTGCTGAAGCAAGGTGACCGTAGAGAGTAGAGTAAGTACCGTCGTGGGATATTACAACATAGTTGCCGTAACCGCCGCCGCAGCCGCAGCTGCTGTTTTTAGCATAGTCATGAGTACATGAGTTGCATACTGATATAACAGTACCGTCCTTAGCAGCACAAGCAGCACCGCCGTGGATACCTGCGTCACCGATATCTATACCTCTGTGGGTAGTACCCCATCTGTAGCCGTAGCCGCTTGAGATATAGCAGAAGCCGGGGGCAGGCCATGCAAAGCCTGATGCAGAAGGAGCGGGGATATAAGCAGGTTCGCTGTATGTAGGAGTATAGGATTCGCCGCTCTGTGCAGCCTGCTGAGCTGCGGCAGCCTGAGCCTGACGAGCAGCTTCCTGTTCAGCAGCTACTCTTGCCTCATAAGCTCTCTGAGCTTCCTCAGCCTGTCTCTGTATCTCAGCCTGTATCTGAGCATCAAATTCAGCATTCATAGCAGCAAGCTCAGCCTTGTCGCTTTCGAGAGCCTGCTGTTCGAGATTGAGACGGTCTATTTCAGCCTGAGACTGTCTTGTCTTTTCGTAGTAGACTCCCATCTCGGCATCTTTTTCTTCCTTACGCTTTTTCTGCTCGTCCTGTCTCATAACAAGAGTAAGTCTTTCAGACTCAAGGTCCTGTTTATTCTTCTCCATTGAGTTTATCTCGCTGAGAATATCGTTGATGAGCTCTTCATCGTAAGAAGCGATGCGGTTTACCATTTCAACTCTTGAGAGCATATCGTAAAAGCTTGATGTACCAACTACAACAGTAGCCAGGTTATCGTTGCCTGTAACGTACATAGCGCACAGACGCTCCTTGAATACCTCTACCTTTTTGTCGATAGCGTCCTGCTGGTCTACGATAGCCTTATCAAGCGAGTCGATATTATCCTGAGTTTTTTCGATATCGGCATTGATGCTTTCGAGTTCTTTTGTAAGTAACTCGATATTTTTCTTGATCATATCTATCTGATCGTTAAGAGTTGCCTGATACTGCTGTTCAGCGTTCTTGTTTCCTTCGAGTGAGTCGATCTGGGACTGAAGATCTGCGATCTTTGCTTCGTTTGCTTTTCTTTCTTCCTGAAGTTCAGCGACTGTCTTGGCAGAAGCCTTTGTGTTGCTGCTGCCTGATATCATAGGATATGCAGCGATAATACCGACTGATAATGCTGAACAAGTAACAAAAGAAAGTGTTTTTTTGACAATATTTAGTTTTTTCATAATCAAGCTGCGTCTCGGACTGAGTATATGCTGTCCGAATGCACACTCCTTTCATAAAAAATTTTCATATTACTTCTTTCAGATCAAACGTCAATATGCTTTCTTGTACTTACAACACTTCCGACAGCGCCTATAAGAGCACCGGCGACAAGGTAGGCAAGTACGACTATTAGTCTGATTTTGTCGAACGGGATAAGACTGTTTACACCTACGGTATTCATTATCATACCCTGTTCTGTTATCATATCATAGACTGAGTTGTATACAGCCCATGTAATGAAATACGCACCTGCGCCAGCGAAGAAGCCTGTTACCATACCCTCAACAAAGAAAGGCATACGTATGAAGGCGTTCGTAGCACCAACGTATTTCATTATCTGTATCTCCTCACGGCGGGCAAAAACGCTTGCCTTTGTGGTATTGGAGATAATGATCATAGAGATAATGGAAAGAGCGATGATGATAGCACCTGCTATGAGTGATACCATTTTTCTGAGCTCTCTCAGGAATTCAGCCACCTGCGGTGAAGCAGATGCGCTCTGAACATTTGCAACAGCCGATATCTGAGCGGTAGTATCAGCGATCATGTCTGTATTTTTTACAGTTACGCTGAATCCGTCAGGCATAAAGCTTGCATCAGTACCGATGTATTCATCGAATATTTTCTGAGCATTCGGGAGGTTGGCTTTCTGTCTTGTAAGACCGTCCTCCTTTGAGATAAATGTTACTTTATCAATATTGGGGATAGCTTTGATAGCTTCTTCTGCCGCTGCATTTTCCTGTTCGGTAGTACCTACCTTCATGAATACAGCAACTTCGTTCTGGCTTCCCAGACCCTTTATCATGGAATTGAGGTTCACATAGAAGAGAGCCGCGATACCAACGAGAAGAAGCGATATGAGCAGCACACAGAATGTAGCAAAAGCCATCATTTTATTTTTCCAGATATTTTCAACGCCCTGATTAGCGAGATATCTGATACCGCTTACTTTCATTCTGCACCTCCCTTGGTTTTTTCGGTGAGTGCAGCCAGCAGAGCCTCAGGTGATTCGGGATCATCTTTCTTTATGCTCTTGCTGAGGTCAACATCGATATTGTCCGCAAGCTTCTGCATATCTTCTTTTTTCTCGGCGGAAGGACCGTCGGGTACACCGCCTATAGCGGATATGATATCATCTGCGGTCATATTCTCGATAGGAAGGTCTATAGCCTCCTCGGTGTTGACCATTTCGGCTTCATCAGCTTCCTGAGGTATATCGTTTATTCTTTCAGCCTCACTTACGGCAGCAGCCATAGCATCGGCAGGCATCTCTGCACCAATATCGGCGAGAAGCTCGTCGTTAGCACCTGAGATGACTTCATCGAATACGATCTCACCCTCGGTTATGTTGATGATACGTCCGCCGAAGTGGCGGACAAGGTCATGCTCATGAGTTACCATGAGTATGGTAGTACCCTGATCGTTGATACCTTTGAGAAGTTCAACGATCTCATATGAAAGCTCAGGGTCGATGTTACCTGTAGGCTCGTCTGCGATAATGAGCTGAGGATCGTTTACCAGAGCTCTTGCAATAGC
>CAMYYQ010000155.1 GCA_947303535.1 uncultured Ruminococcus sp. | reverse complement strand
TTGCAGTATTCGTGGAGTTCGTCACCTTCGGAAATACTACCGTTGAGCCCTACATGGACACACTTGTGCAGAAGAACACGGGCAGCTTCGGTGAAAACTTCTACAGATACATTAAATATATATTTATGGGCGGACAGCTCCTTGTGGCAGTCCGTACCTTCATACACTCCGCTTTCCTCGGTCTGCTGAAAGCCATAATGAAACACGCAGACTGAGCATTGTACGCGAAAGGTCGTGATATACATGAAAACGCCCGACGTTTTCATTGCTTACGGTAGAAAAACATGAAAAACAGAAAACGAGACATTATATTTCTTTTTATAGCTACTACTCCTGTCTCTGCATGGATGATATACTGGTTAATATGGGAAGAAGATTATGATCTGCTGCCATGGTCACTTCTTCCACAAGCAGTAATGGCACTTTGTATAGGCATTATGATATTACAGGAAAAGCACGTTCTTAAACGTGAAAAAAAGCTTATGCACTCCGATTTTCCAAAGCATTGGGATTATGCTCTCGAAAAATACGAAAGCACCGATCAAAAAAGCATCAGATCAGAATCCATGATAAAACACATGAAGAAAATATACCGCACAAAGATGTTACCAATATTTTTCTTCTATGGACTGCTGTGTCTCGCAATAATCATCGCTTTCTTTATTTCCTGGAAAAACAACAAGGATAATAAATACTTCGAGGCTCCTTCTCTCAAAGAAAAAATATGTATCATTTTCTTTGTTTTAGCTGCTATCTTCTGCATTTTTTCTGCCATATACGAATTTCTTGGAATTCCTGTGTATCTGTGTCTGAGGGAACACCGCGATGATGCAGAAGCTATTGAACGCTCCTATATGGAAGGAAAAATGATATACGGAAAGCTCAGCGGTATAAATGTAGGTTTTGAATACTGTGTATACTACGATCTTTTCAGCGTTTCCTGTTTCAATATCAGAAATATCGAATATGCAAAGACTTTCAGAAAAATAAAAAAAGAACAGTGCACATCGGGATTTTATCACAAAGTCAAACAGAATTTATCAATAAAGATCAACATCAAGGGAGATAAAAAATCCTATACGGTATCCCTTAATGAGCGTCAGCTCGAATTTCTCTGCGACGAACTGATGCGCCGCGGAGTTAAAATAATAAAAAATAATTTAAAGGAGAAATAAATAATGACTACTTTTGAAGAACTCAAGCGCAGAGGACTCCTCGCGCAGCTCACAGACGAAAAGGAAATAGAGGAGCTTGTCAACGCAGGCAAGGCTACCTTTTACATTGGCTTCGATCCTACTGCCGACTCACTCCACGTTGGTCACTTCATGGCACTCTGCCTTATGAAGCGTCTCCAGATGGCAGGCAACAAGCCTATCGTACTCATCGGCGGCGGTACTGCTATGATCGGTGATCCCTCAGGCAAGACCGATATGCGTAAGATGATGACTCCCGAGACTATCCAGCACAACGTTGACTGCTTCAAAAAGCAGATGAGCCGTTTTATCGACTTCTCAGAGGACAAGGCTATCGTTGTCAACAACGCTGACTGGCTCATGAACCTCAACTACATCGAAGTACTCCGCGAGGTTGGCACACATTTCAGCGTAAACCGTATGCTCACAGCTGAATGTTACAAGCAGAGACTCGAGCGCGGACTCTCATTCCTTGAATTCAACTACATGATTATGCAGAGCTACGACTTCTACCAGCTCTTCCAGAAATACGGCTGCAATATGCAGTTCGGCGGTGATGACCAGTGGAGCAATATGCTGGGCGGTACAGAGCTTATCCGCCGCAAGCTTGGCAAGGACGCTTACGCTATGACCATAACTCTTCTCCTCAACTCAGAGGGCAAGAAAATGGGTAAGACAGAAAAGGGCGCAGTATGGCTCGATCCAGAAAAGACTTCTCCTTACGACTTCTTCCAGTACTGGAGAAACGTTGACGACGCTGACGTTATCAAGTGCCTGAAAATGCTCACATTCGTTCCTGTAGAGCAGATAGAGGAAATGGAAAAGACAATGGAGGGCGCACAGTTCAACGCTGCTAAGGAGCTTCTCGCTTACGAGCTCACAAAGCTGGTCCACGGTGAAGAGGAAGCTGAAAAGGCTAAGGCTGCTGCAAAGGCACTCTTCGGCGGAAGCGGCTCAAATGAGAATATGCCTGTTGCAGAGATAGACTCTGCCGACCTTACAGACGGTGCTATCGGACTTCTCAATCTCCTTGTAAAGGCTGAGCTTGCTCCTTCTGTCTCCGAAGCAAGACGTCTCGTTCAGCAGGGCGGTATCACAGTCAACGATGAAAAGAAATCCGATCCTAAGGAAATGATAAAGCTTGAAGGCGAAGTCATAGTCCGCAAGGGCAAGAAGGCTTTCAAGAAAGTTATAGTAAAATAATTATCTAAATTTACCTGTACTGATCAAACGATACAGTGCAAAGATATACTGGTTGTATTATCTTAAATCAGCTATACATCACCAAAAAATTTTTTTGAACTATATATTGACAAGTTCAAAAAAACAGCGTATAATAAGAAAAAATCATCATTATTTTGCGTTATAAGTTAGGGGGAATTTATATGGCAAAATTTAAAAAGCATGGTTTTACACTTATTGAGCTTATCGTTGTCATTGCGATAATTGCTGTTTTGGCTGCGATTCTTGTACCCTCTGTAATGGGCTACGTAAGAAAATCAAAACGAACAGCCGATATCTCAAGTGCTAAAACGATTTACGATGCCGTAATGACTGTACTTGCTGATGACGAAGACGCTACACAATCATACACAGCAAATAATTCATCAACTCAAAAAACCGTAAAATACAACGGAACAACCAAGACCTATACGTTATCTATAGTATGCACCAAAGACGGCGCATCAAACAAAGGAGGAAACCATTCGCTCTGGAGCGGCGGAAATGCTGAAACAAAAGATTTTCAGGATGCTCTTAATTCACTTGCAGGCGATGGAAAGAATCCTATAAAATTCACTACCTCGTCAACAGGAAAGCCACTTAATCGCTGGTTTATCTGCTACGCTGACGGAGATGCTTTAAACACCGAGATATGGATCGGTGACGGAACATCAAACACACCAATGTACAGGCTCTGGCCTGATACAGACGGCGACTACAAATAAGCAATAATAATGATGTAAGCCCTGTGTACATAAGTACACAGGGCTTTTTTAGCAGTAATTATAAAAAGTCATGAACGCCGATGAACTGTATCCGCAGTCTGCAAAGCGTTTTTCAACATCTTCTGCGGATATCGCGCCACGTATAGCAGCTGAGGTCTTGGAATAGACCTTTCTCTCATCTTCTGTCATTTCGGCTTTGTTTTTATTCAGCACCAACATATTGTAATTGGTTTTTAAGTCTACCATTCCGTCCGCAACCAGATACTCTTCAAGCTGTGACTTCAGATAATAATAATCCACATCTCCGCTTTTACAGATAAACACTATCTGAGACGGTGTATACGAATTACAGCCAGCATAGCTTCCGCCATTGTAGTCCATTACCTTTTTCTTTCCTCTGAAAACCTTTACTCTCGTATTGTTTTCGGGATAATTAGTCTGCTCGCAGTAGTTTATGAGGTAATCCTCACCAAGTCCGTTGGTCACCTGATATGTATATGTAGGATAGTCCTGTACAGCGCAGCTAAAGAAAAAGATACATAAAAAAGGCAGAAGAGCAAAATATGCTTTTTTCAGCCTCAAAACATATCCCCCCATTATGTAATATGCATACAAGTATATGCATATATATTTATTTTTATCAGACAGCCGCCTGAAAAGCTTTTCAACTCAGTCTGCTCATTTATCGCATAAGGCATAATGTGCTGAAATCCTTTATGGTAGTTGCCATTTCAAATCCATAGTAAAGCCCTGCAAGAACAATAAGTCCGATACCGTATTTTATCACTGTGATTATCAGCATATTCATCGGTCTTATGCCGCCTGCGGTCTTAATTTCCGAAACCGGTCTGCCGCTGCTCTTATGCTTTTTCAGCGTATTCACCGCAAAACGGAAATAAAGCCAGTTTGCAAACACACAGAACAAAGCTCTTACACCTATATCAGCCACAAGACATATGTCGCTCGCAGCCTGTATCATGCTCTTGTTGTTTGAGACAAAATTAGCAAGACTGTCAGGGAATTCCTCGATATAAAGCAAAAGATCAGCAGGAAGATTGAGAAGCACTCCCAGTATCGCCGCCAGTATAGCCCAGCCCCACATCTTTCTGTTCGCAAAATAAAGCGTCGGGAATACCAGACTGAAAAAATTGAATGAAGGCTTTGTACCGTCGTCCTTCATGCGCTTGAATTTCGGCAGATAATATATGGTGCTCGGTCCGACAAAATCCGTGACCTCCTGCATAGATGCACCGCCCATATCCTCATTCGGGTCAAGTCCGAGATACTTTATCGGATCAAGAAACGCTTCCTGCTCTGCCGAAAAAGCAGCCTGTATATTATCCTCAACTTTATCAGTACCATTCTCGTTCATTGAAACGCCTGAAATATTATTTATTTCCGCACCGCATCTCTGACAGTTGTTGTCTGTTAC
>CAMYYQ010000154.1 GCA_947303535.1 uncultured Ruminococcus sp. | reverse complement strand
TTTTGCTGCAAAGTATAAAAAGATTTGTCTGCTCCTTAGAGCCGCTTACAACTTCAACACTGCAATTTTCTGGAAGCTGTTCTTCCAGTGACTCTGCCGTGATCTGATACGGAAGAGTACCGATATAAGCCAAAGTCGTGGCAGTACCCTTGAAATTCAGCGGAACATCGAGAGGAAGCCATCTTTGAAGCATATCACATTTTATCTCAAGCTGTGATATTGAATTTGCAGAATCGGTAATGAAACGCTGATTTTTGATTATATCATTTGCTGCACTCATTACCTTTTCCATTTGCATGGCTTCACGACCGAACTCGTGCTTTTCGACCTCGGTCTTGCCGCTGAACATATCGGTTATGCTTGCTTTCTCGGGAGCGTAATTATCAATGATCTCAAGTGCCTGAGATGCAGTATTGCGGAATTTATCAAACTCGCCTACAACTGCCGTCACATTTGTATTTTCAAGCTCTTCATCATCATTTCTTGATATTTCAACAACTCCGCGACGCTGAAGAAGCTCAATTATCTTTTTACTGTCCGTAAGCATAGCAATAAGCTCGATCTTTTTCATTTTGAGCTTCGCCATATTTTACATCACTCTCCTTTTCAAAAGGGTAAATTCAGAAAAATCTGTTTATAATTTCTTTAACAGCTGAATCCATATTTTTCTCAGCAAGCTGCTTTATACTGCCGATCTTCTTTATACATTCGTTTTCCGCATTTTTTTCGTATTCCTGAAGCTTTTCATTATATCCTTCCCTGATCTTTACAGCCTCTGAAGTAGCTTCTGCAATTTTTTTCTGGATCGCAAGTGAAGAACTACCCGAGGCAGAACTGATGATATCATCACGCTGCCTGCGTGCTTCGGCATTTTTCTTGTCGGATATCGCCTCAGCTTCAAGTATCTTTTTTACAGCTTCTGATGCCATTTAAACGCCTCCTTCCAAAATGACCGTTGGTCATTTACTTTTCTTAGTATATCACAATTGATATCAGCAGTCAATAGACAAAATGTTAATAAGTTCTGAAAATAAACAGAAAGGGAGCCTTCCCTACAGACAGCTCCCTTGCAAATAATCCATTGACAATAAATATTATACCTCAAACAGATAAAAATGTCAATAAAAATTATCGAAATATTTATTATTTTTTATACACCAAATATCTCATACTCCCCTGCTTTTAAGGAAATCGACTTATAATCTCCTTTTTCAAGGGTATTTTCACGATCTTTGATGTACGCATTAAGAATTGAACGGCTCATATTCGTAATATCGCTTCTATTTACAGCTTCCTCAGGTGTAAGGAGCAATACTTCACTGTTTTCATAGCCGTCCGAAACAGGTTCTCCCGATATATATTTAAGACGAAAAACGATTATCCACTGTTCGGCTCTGAACTGGACTGCAAAAACTGACTCTGCTTCTGCGTTAACGCCTGTCTCTTCAAAGAATTCACGCTTTACCGCATCAGACGGGAGCTCGCCCTCCTTGACGTAGCCGCCCGGGATAAGTATACGCTCCTTTGCAGGACCATATGTATGCCTTACGAAAAGGATCTTACCGTCAATATCGAGAATACCGCATACCGCATAAAAACGATTACTCATCTTCTTTTTTCACTACGCTTATTCCGAGGACCTCAAGGCTCTCGTCGTCAACAGCTGACGGACATTCAGACATGAGCTCGCTTGCATTCTGTACCTTCGGGAATGCAGTTACATCACGAAGACTGTCAGCCTTGCACATTATCATAGCAAGTCTGTCAAGACCGATGCCCATACCGCCGTGAGGTGGTGCGCCGTAGCGATAAGCATCAACAAGGAATCCGAATTTAGCCTGTATCTCTTCATCTGTCATGCCAAGCGCCTCAAACATTCTCTGCTGAAGCTCAAAATCAGTTATACGCATAGAGCCGCTTGAAAGCTCAGTACCGTTGAGAACAAGATCCCATGCCTTTGCACGTACATTAGCGGGATCAGTATCAAGATAGCCGAGGCATTCTTCCATAGGCATTGTAAATGGATGGTGTGCTGCTACCCATGTATTATTTTCATCATCATACTCAAAGAACGGCATTTCTGTTATCCAGAGGAAGTTATAAACATCATCAGGTATAACATCGAGCTTCTTGCCGCAGATAAGTCTGATAGCTCCCAGTGTCGAAAGAACAGTCTTTGTCTTATCAGCACAGATAAGCACAAGGTCTCCCTCGTGTGCGTCAACTGCTGCGCATATCTTTTCAAGCTCGCCGTCTTTAAGGAACTTCTTGAACGAACAGTTAGGCTCTTCTGCCCAGCGAATGTAGGCAAGTCCCTTTGCGCCTATACCCTTAGCGTGTTCAACAAGCTTGTCGATCTCCTTACGAGTATATGTTGCCGCACCATTCTTTACATTGATAGCACGTACAGTGCCGCCGTCCTCGACAGCACCCTTGAATACAACGAAATCAATATCCTTTACAGTATCAGTGATATCCTGTATCTCAAATCCGAAACGTGTATCAGGCTTGTCTGAGCCGTAACGGTTCATAGCATCTGCAAATGTAAGTCTTGGAAGCGGAGTAGGAACGTCAACACCCATTACTTCCTTGAATACGCGCTGGATAAAGCCTTCAACACACTCCTGTATATCCTCTGCGTCTACAAAGGACATCTCAAGGTCTATCTGTGTGAACTCAGGCTGACGATCGGCACGAAGATCCTCATCGCGGAAGCAGCGAGCAAGCTGTATGTATCTGTCATAGCCGGATACCATAAGAAGCTGCTTATAGATCTGCGGTGACTGTGGAAGTGCATAGAATTTGCCCTGATGTACTCTTGACGGGATAAGGTAGTCTCTTGCTCCCTCAGGAGTGGACTTCATCATCATAGGAGTCTCTATTTCAAGGAAACCGTTCTCATAGAAGTATTCACGAGTAACCTTAGCTATCTCATGGCGCTTGATAATATTCTCCTGAAGAGGTGCGCGTCGGAGATCGAGGTAACGGTATTTAAGACGAGGCTCGTCGTTTACCTTTGTCTCATTTACGATCTCAAAAGGTGGAGTCTGAGCCTTTGCAAGCACTCTGAGATCATTTACAAATATCTCAACGTTACCTGTTTTAAGCTTATCATTCTTGCTTTCACGCTCACGAACTTCGCCCTTAGCCATAAGAACGTATTCGCTCTTGCATGAAGCTGCCTTATCAAATATCTCACGGTCAGTCTCGTCATTGAAAAGAAGCTGAACAACACCTGTTCTATCTCTTAATACAATGAAGATAACGCCGCCCTTGTCTCTTATTCTGTCAACAAAGCCGCCTACAACGACTTCCTTGCCAACTTCGGTCACTTCGCCACAGTAATGTGTACGCTTTAAACCTTTCATACTGTCTGCCATTTTATTTATCCTCCCCTGTGAATGCGAACATTGAGCCGTTCTCATCGTCCATTATGTCGAGAACTTTATTGAAGTATTCATTCTCAAAATTTGTAGTAAATTTATCGTTAAGAAGTATCTCGGTCTCATTGCCTGATTCCATTTCCTTGAGCCTTGCTTTACCTTCTTCAAGCTCATTGTCTCCAAGAACTACTGTATATGCTGCGCCTATCTTGTTTGCGTACTTCATCTGAGCCTTGATACCTCTGCCCATAAGGTCATACTCTGCGCAGTAACCAAACTCACGCAATCCCTTTGTAAGCTCCATTGCCTTTTCAAGTGCAGCATCGCCCATAGTAGCAAAGTAAATATCGCACTTCTTAGGTGTAAGGTAATCACAGCCCTGCTTGTCCATAACGAGAAGAAGTCTTTCAATTCCCATAGCAAAGCCAAGTGCAGGGATATGCTGACCGCCAAGCTGTTCAATAAGTCCGTCATATCTTCCTCCGCCGCAAACAGTTCCCTGTGCGCCGATCTCGGTAGTAACGAATTCAAAAACAGTCTTTGTATAATAATCAAGACCTCTTACTATCTTTGGATTTACCTTATACTCAATGCCAAGATTTGTAAGATATGCCTGAAGTTTCTTGAAGTGATCGTCACATTCCTCACAGAGATAATCTGTGATAAGCGGAGCATCCTTAGCGATCTCCTGACATATAGGACTCTTACAGTCAAGAAGTCTCATAGGATTCTTGACAAGTCTCTCCTTGCAGGTATCGCAAAGCTCTTCCTTATGAGGCTCAAAATAAGCTTTGAGTGCTTCATGGTATTTAGCACGGCAGGACGGACAGCCGATAGAATTTATATACAGTTCGATATTTTTCAGACCAAGTCTTGTGAGAAGTGTCTTTGCAAGCGAGATAACTTCTGCATCTGCTGTAGGAGCCGCACTTCCTGCCATTTCCAGTCCGAACTGGTGGAACTCACGAAGTCTGCCTGCCTGCGGACGCTCATGTCTGAAACATGAAAGCATATAAAATACCTTCTGCGGCAGCGCTTCATTGAGAAGTCCGTTCTGAAGCATTGCACGGATAGTACCGGCTGTACCCTCAGGACGAAGAGTAAACTCTGTCTCCTTAGCCTTTACGGTATACATTTCCTTCTGAACAACATCGGTGGTCTCGCCTACAGAACGTAAGAAAAGATCGGTATTCTCAAAAGTAGGGATACGTATTTCAGAGAAGCCATAGCTTTCGGCAGTTTCTCTTGCTATCTTTTCG
>CAMYYQ010000153.1 GCA_947303535.1 uncultured Ruminococcus sp. | reverse complement strand
TGCAACCATTGGCTGTATCCTGAATATGGATACCAGCGCTCCGTTGAAAGCACCGAAAGCCATTGCTACAAAACAGCTTATAAGGAATGCAACTATTATAGGAGCCTGAAGTGTTGCAGCGTCTGCATTAGGTCCGCAAAGTATCCTGAGGACAACGCTTCCGCTTATTGCTATGGCAGCGCCCACACTGATATCCTGTCCGCGTGAAGCTGCTGTTACAAGCGTCATGCCTATTGCAAGGATCGCAAGCTCAGAGCCATAGTCGATTATTGAAATAATATTTCCTGAAAGTACGGGATCTCCGTCATTGTTATGTCCAAGAGTGATCTTGAAGAATGAAGGATCCATGATAAAATTGAATATTGCAAGTAAGAGCAGGGCAGCTATAGGGATAAATATCTGCTTTCTTATGATACTTGCCAAGAAAGAGCTCTGTTCAGCACTTTTGGGTCTTGCTGTCATTCCTGCTCACCTCCTGCGATAGTATTCATTATTGTTGTCTGTGTAAGCTCATCACCTGTAAGCTCGCCTACAAGCTTACGGTCGCGCATTACAAGCAGTCTTGAACAGGTACGGAGCATTTCATCTGTCTCAGATGAGATGAAGGTTATGCTCATACCCTCAGAAGCAAGCTTCAGTACAAGCTTCTGTATATCTATCTTTGTGCCGACATCGATGCCGCGGGTCGGTTCATCAAGGATAAGATATTCGGGGTGTGTCAACAGCCAGCGTCCAAGTATGACCTTCTGCTGATTTCCGCCTGAAAGGGACTTTATAGGGGTATTCACCGATGCTGTCTTTATATCAAGGAGCTTGATATACTCATCAGCGAATTTTGTCGCCTCAGCTTTTGTGAACGGCTTGAAGAATCCCTTCTTTACCTGCAATGCAAGTATGATATTATCACGGACGGAAAGGTCGCCTACTATTCCGTCACGCTTACGGTCCTCGGGAAGATAAGCAATACCGTTCTTCATTGCATCTATTGGCTTGTTTATCTTTACTTCCCTGCCGTTTACCTTTACTTTGCCCCCTGTGACTTTATCAGCTCCGAAGATAGCTCTTACGCACTCGCTTCGTCCTGAGCCGAGAAGTCCTGTAAAACCGTTTACTTCGCCCTTGCGTATATTGAAGTTGAACGGCTTTATGCCTTCCGAACTGCATAAGCCCTCAGCTTCATATACATAGCCTTTTTCCTTTTCTTCAAAAACGGGTATATCGTTTTTGATGTCTGCCATATCATCGAGCTCTTTGCCGAGCATCTTAGATACAAGCTGTACACGTGGAAGCTTCTCTATCTCATATTCACCTACCAGCTGTCCGTCACGAAGAACAGTTATCCTGTCACACACTTCATATACCTGATCGAGGAAGTGTGTTACGAATATGATACCTACTCCGCGTTCTTTAAGCTGTCTCATAAGCACGAACAACTTTGCTACCTCAGATTCATCAAGAGATGAAGTAGGTTCGTCAAGGATAAGCACACTGCATTCCATATCAACTGCTCTTGCTATGGCAACCATCTGCTGAACAGCTATAGAGCAGCTTGCCAGCTGCTGCGTGGGCTTGACCGCAATACCGAGCGAATCAAGCAGCTTTCCGGCCTGACGGTTCATATTTCTCCAGTTTACCAGTCCGCTCTTTCCTCTGCCAAGAAAGATATTCTCTGCCACCGAGAGGTTGGGGCAAAGAGATATTTCCTGATATACTGTACTTATGCCCATATTCTGAGCATCCTGTGGAGAATGTATCTGAACAGATCCGTCCTGTCCTTTTATAAAAATATCTCCACTGTCCTTTATATGTACACCTGTGAGCACCTTTATAAGAGTTGATTTGCCTGCGCCGTTCTCGCCCATAAGTGCATGGATCTCGCCCTCACGAAGCGTAAAATCTACGTTTCTGAGCGCCTTGACTCCCGGAAAGGACTTATATATCCCGCGCATTTCCAGCAATGATCTTTCCTGCATTGCTTTTCCTCCTAAGTGAGTTTCAGCCTTATCCGCACCTTTTTACGGAAAAAACTGTAAAATTAGTGCGGTGACTAAAAAACCGAACGCGCCACCGCACTTATTTTATTATTATGAATAATGTCCTGTAAAATTATTATCAGATACCGTAGTTATCTACATCTTCGGCTGTGATAGTCTTTGCATCAAAGCCCTTTTCGTCCATGATAATGGTCTTCTGAGAGAGGGTCTCACCATTTTCAAGCTTGTCGATAACTTCAAGAATGTACTGAGACTGGAAAGGATTGCACTGTCCGTCGTAGTTCCAGTTGCCTTTCTGGAGCTCTTCGAGTGCCCACTTGTTGCAGTCAAAGCCTATAACGACTACGTCCTTGTCAACACCGTGAGAGATGTTTGCTCTGTCAAGTGCAGCAACTGCACCCTTTGCCATATCATCGTTCTCAGCGTAAATAACGTTGAACTTCTTGCCCGAGTCAATAACAGACTGAACTATCTGCTGCGCCTTTTCAGCATTCCAGTCAGCTGTCTGCTGTGTAAGAATGTTCCAGCCCTTTGCTGCAGCAGTATCATTGAGAGCACCTGAACGGCCCTTCTGAGCTGCTGAACCTATAACGCCCTGGAGATGAATGATATCATACGATGCAAGATCCTGTGACTCAAGCCATTCAACAGCCTGCTTGCCTTCCTTTGCCATATCAGAAACGATAGAAGCATCGTAGAGGCTCTCGTCTGCATCAATTGTACGGTCAAAGAGGATCACTCTTGTTCCGGCTTCCTTTGCATCCTTGAGAACTGAATCCCAGCCTGCTGTATCAGCTGCTGAAAGAAGCAGATAATCAACTTCGTCCTGAATGAACTTCTGAGCCGCATTGATCTGCTCTTCGTTTTTAAGACTGTAAGCAAATGAAGCATCGAAGCCGTTTTCCTTTGTAAATGTTGCTTTCAGATCATTAACGTTAGCTGTACGATAGCCTGACTCATTAGGATCGTTATTGATAATGCCTACCTTGATAAGATCGCCTGATGAGCTTCCGCCGCCATTGTCTTCAGAGCCGCTGTCAGCTACAGTTGTTTCTGCTGCTTCTGTTGCTGCATCTGTTTTCTTTTCAGTTGTTGTTTCTGAATTAGATGAGCTGCCTGAGTTTGATGATTCACTTGAGCTTCCGCAGCCTGCCAGCATTGTACCGCAAAGAAGTGTACTTACTGCCATTGCCAAGACTTTTTTCATTTTCATAATTAAAATTCCTCCATCCGAATTTATTATGTCATTAACGTCCTCGCCGTTAACTTGTATTTACATTATAGCCAATTTGTACATACATCGCAACCGAAAATGTTACACAAAATGTTTATTATTTTTGGAATATCATTACCAGTATATTTACGGACAAATATTGGCGTTGTTCTGAAATTGTCTTGGTGTCTGCCCCGTGTATTTCTTGAATATCTGGCTGAAATACCGATAATCCTTGAAACCTACGTCATATGCGACTTCATATACCATTTTGGAGGTACAGCATAACAACTCACGTGCATGAGCTATTCTTGACAGTGCAAGATATTCAAACAAATTCTGACCGTACACCTTTTTGAACTGTGTACTGAGATAGGAGGGACTGAGCCCAACAGCGTCTGCAACAACGATAAGTGAAAGCTCATCGTTCATGTAGTTTTTATCGATGTAATCCTTAGCCTTTGCAACGATACTGCTGCTGCTTCCTTTTGCCGATTCTATGCGCCATTTTATACACTCACGGATAAGTGTATGCAGGAATTTCACGGTATCCTCCACCGTCATAAGCTCATTTCCTATCTCATCGGCAGTACCGAAAGTGCTATAGAATTTTTCGCTGCTCACGCCCAGCTTCTGCGAAAACGAATAAGCTGTTACGTATATCTCCATACATACGTACAATCTGAGCATCAGCGACTCTATGTACGCAAACCCTACATCTTCAAGCAGTGTATCCAGCATATCATCGCAGTTTTCGAGGCTTCCGCTCTGCAGCAGTTCCTCTGCTTTTTTTATGTCTATACGTTTTACATCATTGACTTTCTCCATATTTTTTTTCATAATAATACCCCGCAAACTCTTTTATACTTCTATACTTCCAAACTCAAATACTTTTTACCGATTCACGCAGCCTTAACTCAGGCGGAAAAATAATGTCGCCGCTATCCGAAGGATAGGTATTTATAAGGTCTATGAGCTTCTCAGCCGCCGCCTCTCCAAGCTTGCGCTGCGGATGTACAACAGTTGTAAGGGGAACATCGCATATTGAAGCGAACTTCGAGTCGTCTATGCCTATTACGGACAACTCATCAGGAACGCTTATATTATGTTCCTTACAGAATTTAAGAAGCTTTATAGCTATGTTGTCATTATAGCAGACAAAAGCCGTAGATTCGCTGATAAGCTCAAGAAGTCTGGTACAGCCCGAGGTAAATACCGAATTCTTATCCGATGTTGCGAACCACATTACGTTGTCCTCAGCATTTCTTATACCGTGGGCAATACAACTTTTTGTAAAGCCGCTGTAACGCTTATGTCCCTGTATATCATCAAGTGCGAATATTCCTGCGATCTTTTGGTGTCCGCAGTCAAATACCCTGTCCGTAGCGATCCTGCCAGCTGCCTCATCATCAAGGGATACACACGGACAATCAGACCACGGATATTTCGCATTGAAGAATACAACCGGGATATTCTTGC
>CAMYYQ010000152.1 GCA_947303535.1 uncultured Ruminococcus sp. | reverse complement strand
CCCCGAACCCCTTTCCAAAGACTTTTTAGCTGATTTTTTCTCAGATAGGGCACACACCATATTATTACAAAACTTGCATATTTTACGGTGTGCCCTATCTGAGAAAAAATAAAACCAGAAGTTTTAGGGAGGGAGTTTGAGGGAGGACCCTTTTTCAAAAGGGTCTCCCTCAATAATAGTTATAAAAGCTTCTTTATGCGTACCACGGTTATGGCAGGCGGTCTGTTTACATTTTTATGCTGAGATGATATAATAAAGTATCACATGATACTATGAGGTAAGATAAATGAAGAGCATAACTATAATTGATGATGAGTTCTCTTTCGGCGGATTTACTTCGGGAAATGAGGGGGTATGGACAAGAAATGCTCCCACCGATCCGCCCACAGATGATTATATTTCTCTCAGTAACAGACTCGGAGCGCCATTGCCGCGCATCATACGTCCCTATCAGGCAAGCGGCGATAAAGTTGAGATAGTCAGTGCTGAACATGGCGGCATGGGTGTCATAAAGGATAACGTACTGAAAAAGGTGGACGGTATCGTTACATCCGAAAAAGGCATTGTACTCAGCGTTCTCGCAGCGGACTGCGTTCCTGTATATATGATAGATAAAAAAGCCTACGTAATTGGAATTCTGCACTGCGGCTGGCGTTCGGCAGCAGGAAGTCTGCTCCATAACGGACTTGAACGCATGAAGGAGCTGGGTGCTTCTCCAAAACAAATACAAATAATAACAGGTCCACATATATGCGCTGACTGCTACGAAGTTGGCGATGAAGTACGCCAAGTTTACGCCGAAGTATTCACAGAAAAACAGCTTGAAAAGATATTCATTCTCAGGAATGATAAGCTCTATCTCGACCTGTCGGAAGCTGTACGTTTAAAAGCTGCGGCAGAGGGTATTCCTAAGGAAAACTTTTCTGACATAAACTGCTGCACCTGCCATGACAAGTCATTATACTCTTACAGACGAGGCGACAGAGTCAGACAGAATTCCGCATTTATTATTATGAAAGAATAACTTAAATCTTTAAAGCGGCACTGCCGCTTCTTTTTTTAGTATTTTAACCTTCCGAATTCCTTGACTTTTCGGAAAATTTAGGGTAAAATTAAACAATAAATTGAGTATTGGACTCGGGGGTATTAAAATGAATATTATCAAAAAAACTGCTGCTTCTTTTGCAGCTGCCGCAGCTATAGCTGTGTCCTCTGTACTGCCTGCATCTGCTGCTGTAAGAGGCGACCTTAACAACGACGGCACAATCGACTCGTTCGATGTGGTGCTATGCCGAAGAAATATTATCACCATGTTCTCGGGCGGTCAGACCGATCTGCTTGCAGATATTGACGGCAACGGCTCTATACAGATAAATGACCTTGTTCTGCTCCAAAAATACGTACTTGGTACTATAAAAGAATTTCCGCAGACTACAACTACTTCAACTACCACAACTACAACCTCTGTACCTGTTGTAACTACGACTGTCACAACTCCAAGCGGTGACAGCTACATGAAGAAAATGGCGGCAGATATACACACTCACGAAGAACCGTCCTCAACTGAGAAAAAGTCAGGCGTAGACTACGGAACGATCGAGAAAAAGACCTACTTCTCAAAGGACGCTCAGCGTGAAAAGAATCTTAATATCCTGCTCCCACCAGGCTACGACAGCAGCCAGAAATATCCTGTAATGTATGTTTTCCACGGTATATTCGGCTCTGAGGACTCCATGATTGATGACAGCATGAAGATACAGACAATGCTCGGTAATCTTGTTGCATCAGGTGAAGCTGAGAAAATGATAATCGTTTTCCCGCAGATGTTCACCACAAAGGAGAATATCTTCCCTGCATTTACAAATGAATCATCACGGGCATATGACGCTATCCGCGAAGATCTCGAAAACAGCATCATGCCGTTTATGAAAGAGAATTACCCTATTAAGGAAGGCAGAGAGAATACCGCTGTTACAGGTTTTTCAATGGGCGGCAGAGAAGCTCTCTATGTGGGAATCACAAGACCTCAGCTCTACGGCTATGTGGGCGGAGTATGTCCTGCTCCCGGTATATTCCCCACTGTTGACGGGAATATGACACACGAGGGCTGTATGTCACCGAGTGAATTCTGCTTCGGCTCAGCTCCCAGCCCATATGTATTAATGATAACCTGCACCAGATTTGACGGTACTGTAGGAGATGCTCCCGACAGCTACCACGATGCGCTCACCAAAAACGGCGTGGAACATATCTGGCACCAGCTCACTGACGGCGACCACGGTGCTATCTCAGTAAGAGCGCATATGTATAATTTCCTCAGATATGTATTTAAGGCGAAGTAATACAAAAGATACCTATATAGAAGTATAGCCCCGATGCACTTGAACTGCTTCGGGGCTGATTTTATTTTTTAAACGAGGGTAACTCACCTACATTTCGGACGGATAATATCCGCCCCTACGTTTATAATGCGTCACATACAAAAAAATTAAACTTCTCTCGGGGCTTTTTACGCAGTCGCAAGGCAGCAATTCAACTTTTCAAGGATATCTGCTTTTTTATAGCCTTTTCCTATGAACACGAGCTGATTGATGCGGTCGCCGTACTTATCGTCCCAGTCATCTTTCAGATCAGGATAATTCTCGAACATTGCATCAAGCTCCTCCTGCGGACAGGAAGCGAGCCATTCATTAAGCTCCGTAACACTTGCATTTCGTCCTGCCTGTTCAAAAAGCTGTATATGAACATCGTCATCTGCAAACCAAACATATCCCTTTGTTCTGATAAGCTCGGTCGGATATTCGTCAACAAAGCTCATAAACTTTTCACGGTCAAAGGGTCGAGTTTCCTCATATACAAAGGAAGTTATACCGTATTCGTCCATGCAGGCTTCCTTATCGGTGGGCTCGTTGATATTGAGGGCACGCTGTACAGATGATGATGCAAGTACGGCATGATAGTCGAAATCTTCACCGTGCATTATCTTCTCTGTATCTACTTCACTGTTAACGCATGGGATTATCTCTGCTTCTGACTGGATATCGCGTATTGCCGCAGTTACCTCTTTTACCTGCTGTGCATCAAGAAGATCGGTCTTGTTGAGTATGATAAGGTTGCAGAACTCTATCTGGTCAATTATCAGATTTATTATATCCCCTTCCTCGGTATCGTTCTCCATAGAAAGCTCACGGAGGAACTCACGGTAGATACGGTCGGCATCTACTACGGAAACCACAGAACTGAGATATACATTAGTCTCGGGATTATCCTCAGTATATACAACAAATGATGCGGCAATGTTGGAAGGCTCACTTATTCCCGAAGCTTCAACAAAAACGGCTTCGATATCAGGCAGCTTTGATATACGCTCTATCTCAGCAATGAATTCATCACGCAGAGTGCAGCATATACAGCCGTTCTGGAGCTCAACCATTTCCACAGAGGATATGCGGTCACGGTTTTTATTCAAAAGCGCAGCATCTATATTCACGCTGCCCATATCGTTTACGATAAGTGCTATCTTACGCTGCTCCTGTTTCAGGAGATTCTGCATGAGTGTAGTCTTTCCCGAGCCGAGATAGCCTGTTATAAGTATTACTGGTATTTTCTTATCTGACATGGCACACCTCATTTGAGCGTACCGCTCAGAACATCGTAATTCTTCTGCATGAGCGAGATATAGCTTGCACCGCTCTTTATATCATTTTTGGATACAGACTGGAGCGAATTGAGTTCAGCTACCTTTACATCACTCTTTCCGGAGCTTGAAATAACTGCGTTTGCTATATCCTTATTTGAGTTTTCAAGTGTATATACAGTATCGCAGCCTAACTCCTTTACCTTATCTGAAAGGAATTTGATAGTTTCAAAGCTTGCTTCGGATTCAGCTGAACAGCCAATAAATGCTGCATAGTAATCAAGTCCGTAATCGTCTACAAAATAGCGGAATGGGAATCTGTCACCGAATACAAGTGTTTTTACGGAAGCACCGTCAACAAGTGCCTTGAAGCTGCTGTCAAGCTCATCAAGCTCAGAAACATAGCTATCAAGGTTAGCCTTATAATCAGCAGCATTTGCAGGGTCTATTGCTTCGAGGCTGCTTTCTATCTCTGTACAAAGGAGCTTTGCGTTTTTCAGTGAGAGCCATACGTGTTCATCGTATTCGATCTCTTCCTCTTCATCTTCCCCTTCAGACTCTTCTTCCTCCCCCTGCATACCTTCCTTCAGTTCCTCAGCCTTTGCGGAATCGCCGAGAGCATCCATAAGATTAATGACTTTCATATCCTTGTTTACTGCATTTTCAAGGGCATCTTCTACCCACTTGTCAGACTCGCCGCCTACATATACGAACAGATCACAAGTGGATATCTTCATAATATCATCAGCTGTGGGCTGGTAATTATGCAGATCTATACCGCTGTCAAGCAAATAGGATATATCAACGTTTTCGGCGTGGCTGCCGAGTATCTCCTTTGTCCAGTCATACTCCGGGAATATAGTGCATACTACACTCAATGACTGTGCATCAGTCTTTGTTTCCTTATTCTCTGTAGCTGTTACAGTTGCATCTGCTTCCTTTTTATCAGATGTATTTGCACTTGTTGAAGATTCTGCACCACATCCTGTTGCAAATGATAAAATAAATGATAATATTAAACTAAATACTAAAATCTTTTTAATTGTTTTCA
>CAMYYQ010000151.1 GCA_947303535.1 uncultured Ruminococcus sp. | reverse complement strand
GGTGATCTTGTAATAGATTATACAGAGAAAAAAGTTTCGGCAGGAGATGATGTCATTGATCTTGCAAACAAGGAATTCCGCATAATAGAGCTACTTTCACTGAATACAGGACAGGTTTTCGATAAAGAGCGTATTTACGAGAAAATATGGGGATATGACGCAGAGGGAGACAGCTCGGTCATTGCCGAACATATAAGACGTATAAGAGCCAAGCTTGGAAAATACGGACAGGATAAGCATATCGGCACTGTATGGGGAATGGGGTACAAATGGATAAAGTAAAAAACAGCGGCATCAGAGATTCGTTCGTAAAGTATCTTGTAATATGCTTTGTGGTATGCGTGATCGGTAACTGGCTGATTTACGGGATTTTCGATTATTTTCAGAGATGGTATGTTGAGCGGTATGTAAATGTGTTTATGCCGGAATATTTTTCTATGGACGAGTATCGTTTATGGAACAGCATTCCCGATGATATGTGGTTATATGACTTGCTTCATTACGGCAGATATATTGCAGTTTCTCTTTGGTCGGTACTTTGCATCTGGTTCACCGTAAGAAGATTTTATGCGGTGGAAGTAAAAAAGCCCATAGATACGCTGTTATCTGCATCTGAAAGGATACTTCATGACGACCTTGATTTTGAAGTTAGCACTGAGTGCAAAAATGAAATTGGCAGATTATGCGAGTCGTTTGAGAATATGCGCAAAAATCTGTATGCCAGCAACTATGAGCTCTGGAAATCCCTTGAAGAGCGAAAAAGGCTTAATTCCGCATTTTCACATGATCTGCGTACTCCAATAACAGTTCTTAAAGGATATACCGAGCTTGTTAAGAAGTTTGACGGCAGGATAAGTCCAGAAAAGCAGACGGATATACTCATGAAAATGAGCGTACAGGTTGAACGACTGGAGCATTACACTGAAAAGATGAGTTCAGCTCATAAGCTTGAGGATATTATCCCCGAGGAAGAAGAAATATCGTATAAGGATCTTTGCGGCAGCCTTGAAGAAGTAGGAAAGCTTATATGCGGAGATGATATTTTTACAATGTCCGTAAATGAAAAAGAGGACTTTCTTATTTATAATGACCGCGAACTTATCATGCAGGTGTTTGAAAATATTGTTTCAAATGCTGCGCGTTACAAAGCAAATGAGGTCATATGCACCGCAGAAGCAGAAAATGAAAAACTCAGGATAACGGTTTCCGATGACGGAGAGGGGTTCTCGGAAGAAGCTCTGCGAAAGGCTTGGCAGCCTTTTTACCGCGGTGAAAACGAAGATGAGATAGAACACTTCGGACTCGGACTTTATATCTGCCGATTATTATGCAGAAAATGCGGTGGTGATCTTTATATTTCAAATGGAGAAAAAGGCGGCGGAAGCGTTAAAGCAGAATTTTCTGTAAAAAAATCGGAAAGTAGATAAAAAGTTGAAATTCATAGATTATTATAATGACATGATAGGAAAAGCTTATCATGTCATTATTTTTGGAGGCGATAAAATGGAAGAAAAGATCGTAATAAAAAATGTCAATAAGTTCTACGGAAAAAAACAGGCACTTTTTGACATTGATCTTACTATTGAAAAGGGAATGTTCGGACTCCTCGGACGAAACGGTGCAGGAAAGACTACACTTATGAAAACACTTGCCGTGCTTCACAAAAAGAAGAGCGGAGACATAACCATATGCGGAGTTCCTGTTGAAAAGGCAAAGGAAATACGTGCAATGACGGGGTATCTTCCGCAGGATTTTTCGATGTACCCGAATATGAAGTGCGATGAGACTCTTGAATACCTCGGGTATCTTTCATGCATACCAAAGGCAGAATGTAAAAAGCGTGTCACTTCGCTTCTTCGCAAGGTAAATCTTATTGAGCACCGACACAAAAAGGTAAAGGAACTGTCAGGCGGTATGAAGCGCAGACTGGGTATTGCTCAGGCGCTTATCCACGATCCGAAGGTACTCATAGTTGACGAACCTACAGCAGGACTTGATCCCGAAGAACGTATCCGTTTCAGAAATCTGCTGTGTGAGGTAGCTCAGGAGCGTATAGTTATACTTTCTACCCATATTGTGGGGGATATTGAAGCTACCTGTGAGAATATAGCCATAATGGACACAGGAAGGATACTTTGGAAAGGAACAGTACACGAAATACTTGAAAATGCAAGGGGACATATCTATACGGCAAATGTTGAGAAGAGATTTCTTCCGCAGATAAAAAACGAATATATCGTAACAGGTATGCTTGCACAGACGGATTACGTTACAGTAAGGATAGTGTCGGATACTGAGCCTGATCTGCCTAATACAGTTCTCACTGAACCTGACCTTGAGAGTGCTTATGTTTACTGTTTGCACAGTAACGGCTGTGATATAGTCGGAGGTGAGGAATGATGCTGTTCCGTATGGAGTGCAGGAAGATATTTCGTTCCATGACTTATATTTTATATTGTCTGCTCGTTATTCTGATGATCGTAAGTCAGTACTTCATGGAAGGAGGAGAAAAGGTTTACCCGCCAAGCAAAGGTGACTATGATTACGGAGAAAAGATAGTTGAAGACCATGACCTTATTATGTCAACTGCCGCAGATGCACTGACGGTGGAATTTCTGTCAAACAGGTATGTATGCTATCCATTTGGCTTTTATAAAGCCGTTCACCTTGATAATGAGGAGCAATCCAGGATAGAAAAGTATATAAGCGAGATAACAGGTCTGGATCGTGCAGGCATCGAAGAAAAGAAGAACAATTCGGATATATGCTATATTACCGACGGTACTCACGATTACCGTGAATACGAAATCAGTGATATGCCAATAAGTGATAATATGACCTATGAGCGTTTTAAAGTGATAATGGAAGATGTTGACGATATACTCGGAGGCGGCTCTGATTACGCTGTAGACGGCTTGGTTTATAAATTCTCCCGTGTACCCATGACATATGAGGACGCAGTTGAAGATTATAACAGTATTTTCAATGATGACAAAGTAACTCATGCATACGCAAGATTATTCTCCGATTATGCAGGGATAGTGCTTGCTATATTGCCTGTATTTGTTGCAGCTGCACTTACAGCAGCAGACAGGCGGGGCAGAATGAGCGAGCTTGTATATTCGCGCAGATCTTCCTCGTTACGCATAGTATCCACTCGTTTTATAGCACTTGTGACAACAATGTTTATTCCTGTATTCTTATTTATGGTCATCGCATTTATACAGATACTCGTAAGATACAGCGGAGCGGATATAGATATGACGGCAATGTTTACACTGCCCACATTCTGGCTGCTGCCTAATATAATGGCTGCCACGGCAACAGGTATGCTGATTACAGAAATACTGTCAGCAGGAACTGCAATACTGGTGCAGTTCGTATGGTGGTTTATGGGACTTATGGCAGGCGGAACAGCAGGATTATCAGGACGGATAGGGAAGTTTACATTTATATGCCGTCATAATGCATTGGGAAAAAGAAATGAATTTATGATGTGTTGGGGTAATTTTGTTTTTGATCGTATATTTTATATGGTACTTTCAATAGCAGCAGTTTTATTAACTGTTTGTATTTATGAACTGAAGAGGGGAGGAAGCTTCAATGGTATCAGGCTGTTTGGCAAGGGTAGTATATTCAGACGTAAAGCGTAATTTCCTGATACATTATATAGTTGCATTTGTGATACTGCTTGCTTCACCGATCTTTTTCAGCCTTTCGCAGCTCGACAGTGTTCTTGCTGCTCAGCCACTTGAAGTTTATGTACCTTTTATAGGGATAGTACTGATGACTCCCGTATTTCTGCCTGAACAGAATGAAAACATATATGATGTGGTCCGCTCTAAGAAAATGAACCATGACATTGTATGTGTTCTGAGACTGGTATGTATGACCGGAGTTTATGTGCTGTATATGAAGCATTGCGGCTCACAGGTTACGATAAGACATTTTATTGGTTCATCCGGAACGTCACTTTCGTTAGGTGCGATCGGATTTTCATTTGCAGGTGTCAGCAGAAATGTCATAACAGGATATATGGCTTCTGTAATATATTATATCTTGAATTTTTCGTTTGGCACAAAGCTTGGATATTTCTATCTGTTTTCCATGATGCATGGAAGCTTTATTGAAAAGAAGTGGCTCATACTTGTTGCATTTTGTTTGACTGCTGCGACTTTTCCTGTGCGTAGAATAATAAGGAATTAATAAATAAAAGCCCGTAGTGATACGGGCTTTTTATGTTTAAGTTTTCAATTGGATCATATAGATGAGTTTTTCAGTCTGAGTCTTATCTTGTCAGTGATAAGTGCAATAAACTCCGAATTTGTGGGACGACCGCGGTAACTGTCTATAGTATAGCCGAAGAAACTGTTTATTATCTCGGCGTTTCCACGATCCCATGCAATTTCTATCGCATGACGTATAGCTCTTTCAACACGAGATGAAGTGGTATCGTATTTCTTTGCAACGCAAGGATAAAGCTGTTTTGTGACACACTCCATAAGCTGACGGTTATCAATGGCACTTAGGATAGCTGTGCGCAGATAATGATAGCCCTTTATATGTGCAGGGATCCCGAGCTTCTGTATAACATCTGTTACTATTATCTCGGTATCGTTGCAGTTTGAAGGTATCGGTTTTCTGCATACAGATTTTACGATATAGCCAAGTGACTCAAGATCATATGGCTTG
>CAMYYQ010000150.1 GCA_947303535.1 uncultured Ruminococcus sp. | reverse complement strand
GAAAAGTACGAGAGGAGAATCAGTATGTTTAAAATTGCAAGTATAGCATCAGCATTAGTATTATTATTAGGTTCGATAGGCGGAGGAGCATATCTGCTCAAAAATAACGGCAAACCAGATATGCCTGAGCCTGTATTGAATGAAGCTACCACAAATCCCACAGTTACTGCAAATACAACAACAGCAAAAGCTGCAAGTACAAAGGTAACAAGCATTACAACAACTGCAAAGGTAAGTGAGACTACTACTGCCAAGACAACTGTAACTACAGCAGCAGGCAAAGCACAGGTTACAGTAGTGGGCGAAGTTACAGCAAAGGTAAACAACGAGCAGAAAAACAATAACACTGAGCAGAAGACTAATAACAACCAGCAGAAAAACAACAACAAAGAGGAAGAGATCTTAGCGAAGATCAGAGAGAATTCAGAGTTCGGAGAAGAGACAGAGTCTATTTACAGGAAGTATGCTGAAATTATCAGCGAATACGGTGAAATGATCAGAGTCAAAGATAACAATAGCCAAAAGTATGGAGATGATATTGCGTCTGAGTTTTTGATCGGTTCATATGATGAAAGCGTAAAAGCAGGCTATGCATTCTATGATGTAAACGAGGACGGCGTTCAGGAGCTTCTTCTTGGTGAAAACTACGGTATACCGGACTATGGATTTGACAGCGTTATCTACAATATCTATACTGTTAACAATAACGGCGAAGTATATCTTCTTGCTAAAGGCGGCGCAAGAGACAGATTCTATATCTGTACAAATTCGACCGTTGACAGAACAGGTATGCAGCACGGAGCATTTATTTCAGAAGAAGGCTCAGGCGGTGCAACATTTTCATCTAATAAATTCTACAGACTTGGTTCAGACGGACTCAGATATATAGAGAGCGTATTTACAGACGGTATAGACGAGAATAACGAAGCATTAGCATATTACACAAAAGAAGAGCCATATACAGACAAATCAACACAGATAACAATGGATGAATTTTGGAAGATCTCAGACAGCTATCATCATGTGTATATCGAATTTACACCTTTCAATTGATAATTTGATCTGATATGGTATATGATCCCTAAAAAAGAAAGACTTCCCGAAATGATTGCTTTCATATAGAAATTTAAGCCATAGTATTTCTGATGCAAGGTCAGGATACTATGGCTTTTTATTGACTTCACGGAGATGTCATGCTATAATTGTTAAGCATACATTTCGCATAAAGTATGCATCTGATCGAATGAAGGAGAATAAATATGAAAAACAAACACTACATTGCTGCAATTACATCGGTAATACTCTTGCTCACAGGCTGTCAGCAGGCACAGACTCCCGCTTCTGAGCAGAACAGCATCACACAGACTACCAAAACAGAACAAGACAGCACCACACAGAATACTGCAACAGAACAGAGCAGTACCACACAGACATTGACAGAGACTCAGCCGACTACAGCGGATAACACTCCTCTGACGAATATTGTCCGCAGTGACTCTATCAAGCTGCCTGATGATATTATAAGCTTCATACAGGCAGAACGAACAGAAGACGGAATCGGCTGCATTGCCTACAATGAGCATAGGCAGCTGACTTATCTGCACATAAGCGAGGATATGCAGACATCAGAAGCGTTTGTGCTAACATCACCGTCAGATCAGGAACAATACTACAGTACCAGATACCGATGGTTTGACATTGAAGAAGATGGGATATGGGCGATCGTAAACAATGAGGGACATAAGGAAATCGAGCCCTATCTCCTCTGCCACTATGCAAAAAACGGCGAATTAATATCCGCTATCCCTGCAAACGAGCTTCAGGATCACATGATGTCGGATTACAGACTTGGCGGCGATTTTGAAGCTGTGGGTGATGTGCTGTATCTGACAACGTATGACGGCAAAGTCTTGCAGATCGACAAGGGAACAGCAAAAGTTTCTGTCGTATCGGATCTGAAAAAGGAAGATGACTCCTACAACGTGAAATACCTCTGCTTTGACCGTGATGACAAGCCGATTCTGCTTCGGGAAAAATCAGAATCTGCACCTGATAGCTACACGATCCACGAAGCTGATATTTCTGAATTTGACCTTGAATCGGGCAGCTGCGGACAGACTATCTACACCACAGGAGATAACCGGGACTCTAAAAAATCCTTTTTCGTCCTGAAAGGCTGCGGTGAGTACAGACTCTTCATTAACACAAACAGCGAACTGATAGGCATACGGGACGATAGCACACAGGAGGTGCTCATTGACCTTGATGCTTCTGATCTCGACATGAATGACAGTACACTTATGGATTGTCTCCAGCCTCCGTACTCCACATCAGATATAATGATCGTCCCCACCGATGATATACATTTTCTGGGGCATATTATCAAGAATACGGACTACAAAACAGCTGCATATCGCCTGACACGAAAGCATGAATCCGAGATCGGTTAAAACCTTTTTCCGCCTTTGGAGTATTGAATAAAACTATAATAAAAAATAGGCAGATACCTCGATAATGTGAAGTATCTGCCTGTTTTATTTATAGCCTGCGGTATAGTTTTTCATCATAGCTGATGTAATATTTCTATATTGGTACTTCCCGAAACGGAAGTCTTTTCTTGCTTATAGTGGTATGTTCAGTCGGATAATATCCGCTCCTACAAATTCTGATCACTAACCACTAATCACTATTCACTGCTCATATCATATCGTAATCGAGACTGTACTGATCTGCGTAGTGATGAGCTTTTGCCTCATTTATTGCCAGATAGTCTCCACCGTATTTATAGCAGGCAACGAGCAGCTTTGCGGCTTCCTTGTCTCCTGCGGCAGCAGCCTTTGCGAACTGATCTGCGGCAGAAGCGTAATTCTTCGGAGTTCCCGTGCCATTGGCATAGCAGTAGCCGAGAGCCTTTTGTGCGGCAGTATGACGCTGAGCAGAGGCTTTCTCGAACATATCCTTAGCGAGTATATTATCTCTCAGACAGCCAAGACCGTCACGGAGACACCAACCGTATGAGAACTGTCCGTCGGGGTCACCCTGTAAAGCAGCTTCCTTGAACCATTTAACGGCTTCTCTTGCGTCTTTTGTAACTCCAAAGCCGTTGAAGCAGCATTCGCCGTAATTATACTGAGCCTTTGCAAGACCGCTTTCGGCAGCCTTTTTGTAATATCTTGATGCTGCGGACTGGTCAGTGTGAGTACCTTCACCGCGCATAAAGCAGCCTGCAAGATTGTTGAGAGCGTCCATATCTCCGCCGTCGGCAGCCTTTTTGTACAGGTCAACTGCGGTTATACGGTCGCGCTGAACGCCGATACCGTAGTAATAGCACACGCCTAAATTGAACTGAGCAGCAGGGAAGTTCTGATCGGCAGCTTTTTTGAACCACGTAACAGCAGTCTCGGGCGACCTTTCCATTCCTGTACCGTGAAGGTACATATTTCCCAGCTTGAACTGCGCAGAGGGGATGCCTGCCATTGCGTTCTGGAGTATATCCTCGGTAGTTCCTCGGCTTATTGGGATATTGTATCTTTTTGAGTAGTATTCAGCCTTTTTCGTGTCGGGGAGAAGTCCGTTTCCGCCGATCATGTAGCATTTTATAAGAGCCTTCTGCGAGTCGTAATCGCCCTGCTCGGCAGCCTGTTCAAGCCTGTGAGCAGCCTTTGCGATATTTCTTTCCGTACCCTGACCGAGGTAATAGCAGTCAGCCAGCTTTTTCTGAGAGCTGCAATCTCCGCGGTCTGAGGACATGATATACCATTTTACAGCCTTTGCGTAATCCTGTTTTACACCGCGTCCGTAGAAAAAGTGTTCACCCAGATTGAAGCAGGCATCGTTGTCACCGTTCTGAGCACGTTTGAAAAGGTCCTCGATAAGAGAAGCCGAGCTGCCATATGAGTGAGTTCCCTCATTGTTGTCCTGAGCATTTCCTTCGGGCAAAGCCGCTTTCCAGCCAAGGGCTGCCGCGATGCTTCTTGCCACAAGCTCAGCCTTTTCGTCGTTGAGGTATTCGCCTATATCCTTTATGGCACGCTGTATAACATCGTCGGGGCTTTTATTGCCTGCCGCAACGTCATCGTTCTCGCGTATGAAAATACTTCCGATATCCTCACTGAGAGCCACAAAGAAAGCCTTGTTCTCTTTTGAGAGCTTTGGTGCGAAATCGGCAAAAGCAGAGCAGAAACGTTTATGGTCGTCCAGTATTTCTATGCCGAATCTGTCAACTACCTGCTTTACAGCCTGAGAGGTATCGCTGAGTGTCTTGCTGTCCATAAAAGTTATCCTCCTGATAGATCTATGAGTCAGACACGAAGTCTTTATCAGAAAAGGGCGGAGTTCCGCCCTTTGTCAGAAAATATCTTCTAAATATGTTATAAGCTCGCTGTGCATGATGCTGGTATATGAAAGATACCATCTGCCGTCAAGCTCTACAAAAGCGCAGCCGTTTCCGATGAAGTTGTGGTCGTCGTTGCCGTCCTTGTAATATACCATACCGCAGTCAGCAGCATTTGTGAACTTAGTGCCGAGAGTCTTATTGAAGTCGTTCAGTTCATTTTCACCTGTAGGTTTCAGAAGATCCTCGCTTAATGAAGTAGTCCATTTATCGGCAGGAACATCGGACTTTTCAGCCATGATGTCATGTATATTCTTCATGGACTGCTTTATAGCGTTCACACCGTGTGAGCGGTTGAAAACTACCTGAGCGTTC
>CAMYYQ010000149.1 GCA_947303535.1 uncultured Ruminococcus sp. | reverse complement strand
GTATATTGTTAGATGTGATTATTCAAACATAGGTGTTGAGAGATAGCGCTCGCCTGTATCAGGGAGAAGTGCTACGATAGTCTTGCCCTTGTTTTCGGGACGCTTTGCAAGCTGGATAGCAGCCCATACAGCTGCACCTGATGAGATACCAACAAGTACACCGTCGTTTCTTACGACGCTTTTGCCTGTTTCAAAAGCGTCCTCGTTTGAAACAGTGATGATCTCATCATAAATGCTTGTATTGAGTGTCTCAGGAACAAATCCCGCACCGATACCCTGTATCTTGTGAGGACCTGCTGTGCCCTCTGATAGTACAGGAGAGCTCTTAGGCTCAACAGCAACTATCTTAACGTTAGGGTTCTTGGATTTGAGGTAAGCGCCTGTACCGCTTAAAGTACCGCCTGTACCTACACCTGCAACGAATATATCTACCTTTCCGTCAGTATCGTCCCATATCTCAACACCTGTTGTTTTTTCGTGGATAGCAGGGTTAGCAGGGTTAGTGAACTGTGAAGGAATAAAGCTTCCCTTTATCTCGGCAGCAAGCTCCTCAGCTTTAGCGATAGCGCCCTTCATGCCCTTTGTACCGTCTGTGAGTACCAGTTCTGCGCCGTAAGCCTTCATAAGGTTGCGTCTTTCGATACTCATTGTCTCAGGCATTGTGATGATAAGTCTGTAGCCTCTTGAAGCTGCAACAGAAGCAAGACCGATACCTGTGTTACCACTTGTAGGCTCGATAATAACGCTTCCCTCACGGAGTATGCCCTTAGCCTCAGCATCGTCGATCATAGCCTTTGCGATCCTGTCCTTGACGCTTCCGGCAGGGTTGAAATATTCGAGCTTAGCGAGGATAGTAGCCTCAAGCTCGTTGTTTTTTTCGAGGTTTGTGAGTTCGAGAAGGGGAGTTCCGCCGATAAGATCAGTGATCTTCTTATAAGTTTTCATAATAATATCTCCTTTTATATATAATTTAAATATTCGCGTTATTCAAAAAGCAATTCTTGCATAGTTGGGTCAACATCGTTCAGATAAAATAACGTACATTCACATCGCTCCATTTTTATTCTACCATATTTCCTATATGTTTGGTATGCTATTATTATAACAGTAAAATTTACATTTGTCAATCCCTTTTTATGATTTTTTTGAGAAAAAAATAAAGCTCCCGAAATATCGGGAGCTTTTAAGCTTTTTAGTTAGCCTTTGGCTTTTCGCCTGTAGAAGCATTGTAAGCAAATGTAGCAAATTCACCTGAAGGGATAACGTCCTCAACTTCCATAGCGTTTGAATCAAAGTATATCCATACGAGCATAGCAGCCATACCCGGGTTGTTCTTGAGGTTTATGCGGTAGCATACCTCCTCGCCCGGCTTTGCGGAAACGTTGTCGCCGTATGCAACGAAGCCTGTTTCTGATGAAACGTTCTGAGCGTCGATGCTGCCGCCGACTCTGATATTACCCTGTATTACCTTATCAGGCTTGAGAGAATCGCCGCCGATAGTTGAGAAATCAGGGTTGAATCTTACAGCATAGTCCTTCTCTGGGATATTGTCCTTGAGCTTGAAGTATACCTCGATGAAATCATCGTTGAATACATAGTCCTTATCCTTTGAGATATCTATCCATAAGCAGTATCTGCTGTCTGTCTTGCTTACATAGTTGTCAACGGAAGCAGCTGTTGCAGCTTCTGTAGCCTTTGTAACGATCTGTGTAACTACTTTTCCGTTAGCGTCTGTAGCCTTTTCGCCGTTTGCTTCTGTAACTTCAACGACCTCTGTTGGTGCTGTAGGATCTTCAGCGTTAAGTGCTGTAGCCTCATCAGGAGCTGTTGCAAGTCCGAGATCAGCAGGCGAACCTGACTGGAAAGGAGTTACGATAACATTGCCTTTTTCGTTGTCGATGTGCTCGAGGGTAGGAGCATTACTGTCCTCTGTTGCAGCAGCTGTAGTTGAGCTGCTGTCATTATTTCCGCTGCCGTTCTCCTTTTTATTTGAATCCATACATGACGCAGCAGATGTAAGCAGAACGCAGGCAACAGCTGCGATCGCGATCATTCTTTTTCTGAAATTACTCATATTTTGTGTCCTTTCATTTCATATAATATTTTTTATACGATTGAAAAATGCGAAGCAGTGCTCTTCGCTAACCTTTATAATAATTATACACGCGCCTTTAATATTTGTCAAGCCGAATAACAAATTGTAATCAATTATTTGCTTGTTCACCACCTGGATTTCATCTTTCTGTCATTTTTGCCTGAAAATGTAAAAACGGTGGATAAATTGGCAGATTAATAAATAAAGTCATACCAATTTGTTGTTTATTAGTTCAAATCATGTATTGCAAAGAATCAAAAGCCGTGTTATAATTATAGTAAGTGTTCTTAAAACCGATATTATATTTGCCGCTTCTGTAAGATACACTATTATGACTCAAAACGATCAGCAGCGGAGCAGAGGTATTGGATATCGGTTGTGTTTGAGTTTTCGTTATCATCTATGATGAAGAGAGGAAATTTGAAATGAGGATAAGGAAGATCGCACTGATGATCGCTGCGGTATTAGCTGTATCAGCGGTCGGCTGCGCGAAGGAAAAGGGGCATTCTGATGTTTCCGAGAAAGAGAAGGGAACACAGGAGGAAATTACTACCGTTATTACCGAGGAGGAAACTACAGAGATGGCGACCGAGCATATCAGCCCAGTTGAGACCGTTTCCGCAACTCTTAATTCGCAGATAACCGTTAACAGGACTATCGGACGAGCTGAGGGAAGCAATACGATCAAGTTCCCCCTTGCCGATCTCATTGAGGACGGCGACAGGGTAAAGTCTTTTACTTTTACTATCTATTCAGGTGACGGCAGCGACATAGGGGGCTTTAAAGGTGGCTGCGGCATTGCTGTTGATACCGATTGTCCTGCTGCAACGAATAAAGGATGGTATCAGAGCCCTGATTTTTCAGCACCAACTCAGGGCAGCTATGGTGAGATAACATGGCAGGTGCCTGAAGAGCTGAAGGACTACATACACGCAGGGGGAGAAGTTCTGTTCGGATACTGGTGGGGCAATTGTGAGAGTATCAGGATAGAAAATGTTGTATGTACGTACGAAAGAACGAGAGAAGTTCCCGTTGACGGAATGGGAACAGCAGAGGTAGGTATCAGCGTCAATTATTCCGATGCTGAAAATATGATCCATGTACCTCTTGATTTTGTTCCCGACAAAGTAATACCTCAGGTCGTTACTTTTAAAGTAAGTGCGGCAGGAGGCTTTGGAAAATTCACGGGAGCATTCGGCATAAATTCTTCTAAGGGCAAGTATCAGTCAGGTGATACTGCCGTATTCACAAGTGATTCCAGCATAGAGCTGGTATGGTTCGTGCCTGATAAGGCTAAGGAGTGCATAGCCCAGAATAACGAACTGGTGCTTGGCTACTGGTGGAGCGAACAGCCTTCCGTAACTCTTGACAGTGTATCCGTAAAATACAGTCAGGGCGAGGGCTTTACAGGTGATTTCCCTGTTATTACCACTGCTGCACCGTCGGAAAACGCTGCTATACAGACTGCAACAGTTGCTGCGGCAGAACGCGGATTCCGCACAGCAGATGAGATAGTTTCTCAGATCAAGGTGGGCTGGAATCTGGGCAATACCCTTGACAGCTACAATACCGACAAAAACGGACTTGATACCGAGATCGGCTGGGGCAATGTCAAGACTACAAAGGAGATCATCAAATCAGTCAAGGCAGCAGGCTTCAATGCTATAAGAATACCTGTAACGTGGGCTGAGCATATGGACGGCGATACTATAAGCACCGAATGGATGAACAGAGTACAGGAAGTCGTGGATTATGCTTATAGTGAAGGAATGTTCGTTATCATCAATATGCACCATGATGACTATATCTGGTTCGAGCCTCAGAAGTCGTCATACAACGGCGACAGCTTCAGGCTTAAAACCATATGGGAGCAGATATGCGAGCGTTTTGCCGATTATGATGACCGTCTTATCTTTGAGGGAATGAATGAACCGAGAACTGTAGGTTCTACAATGGAATGGATGGGCGGCACAAAGGACGAGCGTACAGTCATAAACGATTACGCAAACGACTTTGTGAGCACAGTTCGCAGCAGCGGCGGAAACAATGCTGCAAGAACGCTTATCGTAACTACATATGCGGCTTCTGCCGACAGTATAGCACTCAATGATTTCAGAGTTCCGACAGGCGGAAACATAATCCTGTCCGTACATTACTATGCTCCGTGGAAATTCGCTGAGGGCTCGGAAACAGCATTCACGGAAAGCGGCAAGGACGAAGTCAGTGCCAAGTTTGCAGAGCTTAAAAAGAAATTCATCGACAAGGGAACTCCTGTTATAATCGATGAATTCGGCTGTGTAAATGCAGCAAGTGCTGCTACTCGCTGTGATTATTATAAATACTACATCAGCAATGCAAAGGCTAACGGAATAAAGTGCTTTGTATGGGATAACGGAAAAATGAGCGGTGAATCAAGCTTCGGTATCTTCAACAGAGGAGCACTTACCTGGGACGGCGACCTTCTCGGAGCAATAATGGAAGGCGCAAAATAAAGATCAACTGCCTGTTCTGCCTCGAAAAGCGGAACAGGCAGAAATTATATTAATGTAAATTGAAATAGGAAAGAAAAAACTGTGTAATACAGCCATGAGCCGTTAGCCATTAGGCATTAGCCGAAAGAGTTCGCTTACGCTCACATTATTTAAATTA
>CAMYYQ010000148.1 GCA_947303535.1 uncultured Ruminococcus sp. | reverse complement strand
GCGTGTTGTGTGCCGCAGCAAGCCTGCACATCTATGTTCCGGAATTTTTCTTTAATAGGGGGGATAGGAATGTTCCGTTCAATTCTTGCAGCACGTACAAGACGTGTCCTGCTTTGTTTCTGGCGCAGTATCCCGATAGCTCTTGCAGCTTCATTCGTATTCTCAATGGCTGTATTTGCAATGCTTATGTTAACAGGTGATAAAGATACCACCTTTTCAGATGTTATGACATCTATGTTTACAACATTTCTCCTGTACTGGACAGGCATATCATTTTATAAGATAGCGCACTTGAAAAGGAGTATATTCCACCAGTTCGACGGTGAGATCATCGGCAACGCCTTTACGGGGATAAACCGCAAGTCAAGGATCTTTGAGAAAGGTCTGGAGCTCTTCCACAGCGGCGATTTCAGAAGCGCACTGGAAGTATTCACCGATCTTGGCAATGAAGAGAAAAATATGTCCAAGGAAGAAAAAGGCGTGAACGAGTTTAACCGCGGACGCTGCTATCATATCCTCGACGCTTGTCCAAATGCTGTAATATGCTACGAAAATGCCCTTGAAAAAGGCTTTTATATACCCGAGCTGCCTATATTCGTAGCCCGCTGCCACGCTCAGAACGGCTATACCGAAAAGGCACAGCAGCTCTATGAAGAGCTCCTTAACCGCAACGACTACCAGTATAGCAACAGGATACGTTGTGAGATAGGGGATATGTACCTCAAACTCAACAAGGGCGAGACAGCTCTGAAATGGTTCGAGGAAGCTATAGAACGCCACGAAAGCTACGCAAGCGCACTGGGCGGTGCTGCCATAGCGCAGACCATGCTCCACAACTTAAAGGAGGGCGAAGCTCTGTACAGACAGGCTCTCCTCAATAATATCGAAGATTCTATGGGCTTTACACGTTACTATAAAGAAATACAGGCAGCTGTGATGCTTGAACACAACAGCGACTGACGAAGGGAGGAAAGGCTGTGTATAAGGCTCTTTACCGCAAATGGCGTCCAATGACCTTTGACGACGTTATATCTCAGGAATATACCACAGAGGCTCTGAAAAACCAGATAATCAGCGGTAAGACCGCCCATGCATACCTTTTCACAGGCTCACGCGGTACAGGTAAGACGACCTGCGCCCGTATCCTCGCAAAGGCTGTCAACTGCCGAAACATGAAAAACGGCAATCCGTGCCTTGAATGTGACATATGCCGCGATGCGGACAGCGGCGCACTTACCGATATAGTCGAGATAGACGCTGCTTCAAACAACGGCGTTGACAATATCCGTGACCTGCGCGATGCCGCAGTATATACTCCCGAGCGCGGAGCTTATAAAATATACATCATAGACGAGGTGCATATGCTCTCGGCAGGAGCTTTCAACGCTCTGCTGAAGATCATGGAAGAACCTCCCCCGTATGTGAAATTCATTCTTGCCACTACCGAGATACACAAAGTCCCTGCAACTATCGTTTCACGCTGTCAGCGTTACGATTTCCGCAGGATAAAGGCAGAGGACATCGCCAAGCGCATAAGCTATATCGCTCAGCAGGAAGAACTCGACCTCACCGATGACGGTGCTGCCATGATAGCAAAGCTTGCCGACGGCGGTATGCGTGACGCAGTATCTCTCCTTGACCAGTGTTCGGTGTGCGCAGAGGTGATAAACGCCGAGGCTGTATCAAATGCCGCAGGTATCGCAGGCAGGGACTATCTCTACGATATCCTTGACGCTATCTCAGACGCTGATACGCCAAAGGCTCTGTCTGTCACAGCAGCACTCTACGATATGTCAAAGGACCTTACAAGGCTTTGCGAGGAGCTTATAACTCAGCTCAGAAACGTCATGCTCATAAAGGCTTCTCCCGAAACTGCGGAAAAGCTCATAGTGTGTATGCCCGACGAGCTTGAAAGACTGAGGGCTATCGCCGAAAAAGCCGAACTTTCCGTTGTTATGGACAGACTTTCCGCTTTGCAGGAGTGCCGCGAGCATATGCAGAGAGCCATGAACAAGCGTGTTGAATTTGAAATGTCTCTCATAAAACTTTGCGGAAATGTAAAGAATACCTCTGAAAGTATTGACAATTCTGAAATATATGATAAAATAAAACAGTTAGAGAATAAAATCAACTCCGTTCCGAGAGTCATACCTAACGCAGGTCAGATGCCTCAGCAGCCCGAAGTCCTTACGGCTCGCGGCGATGCAGAGACAGACCCGACTCCCAACGTCAAGATAGACGAGAAGAAGATCAACGAGGAAGAGCTTACAGACTGCGAAAAATGGGGCGAGATACTGGAAGAGTACCAGAAGCTCAATCCGGCAGCCGCAGGAAGTCTCGACGGCTCATTTGCCAAAACAAAGGGCAATGTACTTGTTATATTCTCTCAGAACCGCTTTTTCATCAATCTGCTGAAAAGCAACAGAGATACGGCTGTATCCCTCAGCAGAGCCATTTTCAACGTTATGGGGCAGAAATACGCCCTCCGCGCAAGATGCACCACTACCGTTGAGGAGCAGAAAAACCTTGCCGAACAGCTCATAAAAAAGGCTATGGAGAACAAGATAGAAACTGCGGTAGAAAACCAGTAAGCTGCGCAGGGAACGCCACATCGGAGTTCCGTGTAAATAAGTTCATAAGCAAAAATGATTTTGCTTGATTTATAAAACTAAGAAACTTTATTTTCAAAGGAGAATTTTAAAATGAAAGCAAGAATACCAAAGAACGTAAATGCCGGCGGTGCTCAGAATATGAACCAGATGATAAAGCAGGCTCAGAAGATGCAGGATCAGATCACTGAGCTTCAGGAAGATATCGAAGCAAGAGACTTCTCTGCAACTGCCGGAGGCGGTGCTGTTGAAGTTACTATCACAGGCAAGAAGACTATCAAGTCTCTCACTCTCAAGCCTGAGGTAGTTGATCCCGAGGATATAGATATGCTCCAGGACCTCATCATCAGCGCTGTAAACGAAGCTGTAAACAACGTTGAGACTACAACAGAAACAGAAATGAGCAAGATCACAGGCGGCGTTTCACTCCCCGGCCTTTTCTGATAAATAATGGCTGACCACAATGCGCTTCCGCTGGTGATACTGGCGGAAAAGTTCGCATCTCTCCCCGGTATAGGCATGAAATCCGCCCAGCGTCTGGCATACCACGTTATGTCAATGGACGAGGGAGCTGTTGAGGATTTCGCAAAGGCACTCATTGACGCAAAGAAGAACGTTCATTGCTGCAAGTGCTGCCAGAACCTTACGGAAAGGGAGATATGCCCTATATGTGACGATCCCGAGCGCGACAAAAGCGTTATATGCGTAGTTGAAACGCCTAAGGACGTTACAGCTTTCGAGCGCACAAGAGAATATAACGGTGTCTACCATGTGCTTCACGGACTTCTTTCGCCTATGGACGGCATTACTCCCGACAAGCTCCGCGTAAAGGAGCTCCTTGCGAGAATAGCCCAGGGCGGAGTAAATGAGGTCATAATGGCTACAAATCCCACTGTTGAGGGCGATGCTACGGCAATGTACGTTGCAGGACTTCTGAAACCAATGGGTATAAAGGTCACAAGGCTTGCCTTTGGTCTGCCTGTAGGCGGTATACTCGAATACGCAGACGAAGTTACCCTTTTCAAGGCACTCGAAAACAGAAATGATATGTAAAAACGGGCTTTATGCCCGTTTTTTAATTCATAATGCATAATTCATAATTAATTGTGTCGGCTCACGCCGACTAATTATGAATGACCATGTGTAGGGGCTGGCGTCCCCGACAGCCCGATACAATGTATCAATATCCAAATGCGGCGAGTGGGACTCGCTCCTACAATTCCTAATTCCGAATTCCGCATTCCGAATTAATGTAGCCGCCCCTACAGCGCGTTATTTGAATTTTATACGTAATTTGCGGACGACCAATGGTCGTCCCTACAAGCTAACGGCTAAAAGCTAAGGGCTCACGGGCGGCGAACCGCCGCCCTGCCATTGACAAACGGCGACATATTGAGTATAATAATACCAATATGCATTTGAAAGGAGCTTGTTCATGTTGAAAAAGATACTCAGCGGCGAAGCCTGCGCAAAATGTCGGCTCTGCTGCATTTTCGACCGCTACGACGTATGGGAGACTCCCGTATTTACCGCAGAGCTGTGTGAAAAAATAAAAGCCGCCCGTCCCGATACCCAGTTCGTTACCAAAGACGGCGGCTATATATTCAGAGTGGGCGAGCTCAAAGGCGATGAGCTTTTCTCATGTCCTGCCCTCACCGAAAACGGCTGTATGTTAGGCGACGAAAAGCCTTTCGACTGCCGCATATGGCCCTATCGCATCATGGAAGTAGGCGGCAGACGAGCCATAACATTCGCTTCTATATGCGACGAGCTGTATCACAGACCGCTGTCACAGCTTGTGGACTTCCTCAAGGAAGGGCTTGCAAACAAGATATTCGCCTATGCTGACGAGCACCCCGAGATAGTGAAGCCCTACTACGAGGGCTATCCAGTACTTATGTTTGAGAGGAAACCACTTTAAGTCCTATCCTGATTTACGGAGAATATATCTGCTACCTCAGTCAGCGTGATATAGGCAAGCGGATCATGCTTCTGGACAATATCCTTCATCTTCATCACCTGAAAGCGGTTCACCACAAAGTACATCACAGTGCGGTCAGTTCCCGAATATCCGCCCATAGCCTTTATGAGAGTCATTCCGCAGCCAAACTCAGCCATTAGCTGCTTTTTGATATCGTCGG
>CAMYYQ010000147.1 GCA_947303535.1 uncultured Ruminococcus sp. | reverse complement strand
ATACAGGTGCAATGAGATACAGAGGCTTCAATGATGTCAGAGGCGGCGGACATTTCTCGGACAGGCTCACAGCTCCGCTGTGCTTTGCAGGAGCAGTCTGCGCTCAGATACTTGAAAGACGCGGCATCTATACAGGTGCTCATATACTACAGATACACAATGTAAAGGACAATCCCTACGACCCTGTGAATATCACAAGAGACGGCGTTCTCAGCGTCAGAATGAAGGATTTTCCTGTAATAAACGACCGTAAGGGCTGGCAGATGATAGAGGATATCAATAAGGCTTATGAGGGCGGAGAGTCTCTCGGCGGCGTTATAGAGTGTGCTTCTGTGAATGTTCCTGCGGGAATAGGCTCGCCAATATTTGACGGCCTTGAAAATACTATCGCTCAGCTCATATTCGGTATTCCAAACGTTACGGGACTTGAGTTCGGAGCAGGCTTCCTTTCCGCAAAAATGGTGGGAAGCCAGAACAATGACGAGTTTTATGTCAACGACCACGGTCATGTGCTTACAAAGACCAATAATCACGGTGGTATCATCGGCGGTATATCTTCGGGTATGCCGATCACACTGAGAGTAGCTTTCAAGCCCTCGGAGTATATCCCACAGACTCAGAACGCCGTTAATTACCGTGATATGACCAGTGAGACGGCTGAAAGCGAAAAGCATATCCCATGCGCTATCCCTTCCGCTGTTCCATGTGTTGAAGCAGCTGTGAATATCGCACTTCTTTCACATATGCTGGATTATCCAAATTTCTGTTAAGGTGACTTTTATGCAGGACGAAAACATAATGAAAATGGCAGAACGCGCCGATATTGAGATAAAAGACGTACCGACGCTGAATATTCTGCTGTGTTATCTGCTTTATAAGATAGACAGACCCGTTAGTCCCGACCAGCTTTATGATATAGCTATCGGTACGGGCGTGGTGAACTATTTCTATTATCAGGACTCCGTAGGCTATCTGCTGAAAAACGGTCATATAATCGCCGAAAAGGACGACAGCGGAGAAGAATGTTATATTTTACAGCCAAAGGGCAGAGAATGTGCAAAACAGCTTAAAAACTATGCTCCAAAGTCCTACAGGGACAAACTCGTTCTTGCGGCACTTAGATACTTTGCCCGTGTTCAGTACGAAAAGGAACTGAAAATAGAGTATGAGCCTGTTGGAAACGGATACTATATCCATGTAAGGTGCGTAGATACTAATTTTGACCTTATGGACTTAAAGCTCTATGCTCCCGACCTTGCTCAGGCAAAGCTCATAGGCGAGAAGATACTTCTCAATCCTGCGGGATTTTACGGAAAAGTAATAGAAGTTGCGCTCTCAAATGAAGAACCGCCATACGACCTGAGTGACAATTGACAATATAAGGAGCTGTTTTGGCAGCTCCTTTCTTAATAAGTTATCAGTAAATAGCAATAACCGAATATGGAGAAATAAATGAAATACTGCATAAGACCTTTATCCGAAACAGAATATTCGGTACTGTCTGATTTTCTCTATGAAGCAATATTTGTCCCCGAGGGCGCAGCTCCGCCGCCACGGGATATAATCTCTAAGCCCGAATTGCAGGTCTATACCGAGGATTTCGGCAAAAGAAAAGGCGATATAGCTCTCGCCGCAGAAGCAGACGGAAATATCGTCGGAGCTGTATGGGGGCGTATCATGAATGATTACGGTCATATAGATGACGATACCCCTTCGCTTGCCATATCTTTGTACAGAGAATACAGGGGCAAAGGCATCGGTACGGCACTTGTGCAGGCGATCATAGCTGCTTATGATGAAAAAGGCTATAAAAGACTCTCACTGGCAGTTCAGAAAGCTAATTACGCCGTAAAGATGTATGAAAAGGTCGGATTTAAAACAGTTTCTGAAAATGATGAAGAATACATAATGATAGTGGATACTGACCAAACCACGGCTTATCAATGATCTTAATAAACACTGAAAGGAAGCATGAAATGAAATACGGACTTGTTCTTGAGGGTGGTGCAATGCGTGGACTATTTACCGCAGGTGTACTTGATATCCTCATGGAAAACGATATAAAATTAGACGCAGCTGTTGGAGTTTCCGCAGGTGCAGCTTTCGGCTGCAACTATAAGTCGGGACAGATACGCAGGGCAATACGCTACAATACAAGATTCTGCAAGGATAAACGCTATTGCAGTATGTTTTCATACATAAAGACAGGCGACCTTTTCGGCTCTGAATTCTGCTATCACGAGATACCCGATAAGCTTGACATATTCGATACGGAAGCTTTCAATGCATCACCTATGGATTTCTGGGTGGTCTGCACTGATATCACCACAGGCAGGGCAGTATATCATAAGTGCGGAAATATTGACTACAACGAGCTTGAGTGGATACGTGCATCTGCTTCCATGCCCATTGCAGCAAGGATAGTAAATATAGGTGAACACAAGCTGCTTGACGGCGGTATTTCCGACTCTATACCGCTTAAATTCATGGAGAGCCGCGGCTGTGGCAAAAACGTTGTCATACTTACTCAGCCCCGCGATTACGTCAAGAAGCCAGCAGGCGGAATGAAGCTTATGAAGGTAAAGTACCACAAATATCCCGAGCTTATAAAGGCTGCCGAAAACCGCCATAAGATGTATAACAGTGAATTGAAGTACATACGCAGTGCAGAAGAAGAGGGAAGAGCCTTTGTAATAGCTCCCCCTGAAAAACTGCCTGTAGGTCATGTGGAGCATGATCCCGATGTGATGCGTGAGGTCTACCGCATAGGCAGACGTACAGCAAGCCGCTGTCTTGAAGAGCTGCAAGCCTTTCTTGAAAAATAAAAGACCTGTCTGATATGAGGCAGGTCAGGCGATATTATATCTGAGCGTATTTTTTTACTCGGTCTGCGATAATAAGTGCAAGGACAAGTTTTATAAGGTCAAATGGTATGAAAGGCGTTACGCAAAGCTTCAAAGCCTTTGAAAGCGGCATGGCATTTCCTTTATTTGAGCATACGAATATGAACCATGCTGTGCCGAATGTGTAGCAGACGATGAGTCCTATGAGCAGGAGTATCACCTTTACAGCGAACTTTTTCCCGAGCAGCTTTTCACCTGCCATGAAAATTAACGGCATGAATACAAATCCGAGTATGTAGCCTCCCGTCGGACCTGTAAGAACTCCTATACCGCCTTTGAAACCGGAAAAAACAGGCAGTCCTATAGCTCCGAGGAGTATGAATACAAGTATTGAGAAAAGGCTGTTTCTGCCGCCGAGAATACAAAGTGCGCAGAAAACAGCAAATGTCTGCAATGTAATGGCGATAGCACCGATCGGAATGGATATCCATGAGCAGACAACTATTATAGCTGCGAACATGGCTGTAAGCACCATTTCTTTTGTTGTAAAACTGATTTTTTTACCTTTTGTCGTATTGTTGACCATTGGATACAACTCCTTAAATGATATAAACGCGCATATCATCTGTGACGAACTATGCGTATTGTTGTTTTTATAAGATCTTACATATGAATTATAGCACAGATGTCGCTCTTTGTCAACCTATTTCGATTAAAATGGTTGACAATAAATTTTTGAATAATCATTGAAATTGTTAAGGAAATATGTTACAATTAAAATAGTATTTATTTGCGAGGTGTATTTTGACATAATGAAAATTAGTGAATTTAACGATGTAATAGTCCCTGACAGAGTAAAGGCGGATTTTAATGTAGGACTTACCTCTGCACAGGTCAAGGAAAGGGCAGAGGCAGGACAAGACAACAAGCCTGTGGAGTCTCCCTCAAAAACAGTCAAGGAGATAGTAGCCGATAACGTATTCACGTACTTCAATCTTATATTTGTGATCCTTTCTGTATTGCTTATACTTGTAGGCTCTTATCGTGACCTTACGTTTATGCCTATAATCATAGCCAATGCTCTTATCGGTATCATACAGGAGATGCGTTCAAAGTCAGTTCTTGACAAGATAAAGGTGCTTAATGCACCTGTTACAACGGTAGTCCGTGACGGAGAGGTAAAGACTGTTCCCTCAAAGGACCTTGTAATTGATGATATAGTAATATTCAAGGCAGGAAATCAGATAAGTGCAGATGCGATAGTAGTGGACGGAAATGTTTCCGTAAATGAATCGCTTCTTACAGGTGAATCCGATGAGATAAGCAAAAAGCCCGGAGATACTCTCATGTCGGGAAGCTATATAGTATCAGGTTCATGTCGTGCGAGACTTGAAAGAGTCGGACGCGAATCGTATATCTCAAAGCTTACTATACAGGCTAAGAAGTCACGAAAGGGCGAGCAGTCAGAGATGATACGCTCACTCAACAGAATAGTAAAGTTTGCAGGCGTTGCTATAATCCCTATAGGAAGCATACTTTTCTATCAGGCATACTATATAAACCACGATACCATACGTGCAAGTGTACAGTCTATGGTCGCTGCTGTAATAGGAATGATACCTGAGGGACTCTTCCTCCTTGCCAGCGTTACACTTGTTATCAGTGCAATGAGACTTGCTCTCAGCAAGGTACTCGTTCACGACATGAAATGTATCGAGACCCTTGCACGAGTAGATGTTCTCTGTGTTGATAAAACAGGTACTATCACAGAGAATGAGATGTCGGTAACAGCAGTTGTACCTGCTTCAGATGAATATGATATAGACTCCATACAGGGACTTATCAGCGATTTTGCTGCTGCTCAGGATTCGGATAACCAGACTATGGAAGCTATAAAAAATCATTTCCACCGTCCT
>CAMYYQ010000146.1 GCA_947303535.1 uncultured Ruminococcus sp. | reverse complement strand
GAAGAAGCCTCCGTCGTTAAGGTCCTGATAGCTCTTACCTGCACGGTGAAGCTGTCTGAAAGCGTTAACGATATTGATAACGCAGGTTACCATAGCGCTGAGGGTATTGAATTTTACGGGACGCTTTGCGCCTCTTCCCGTAAGCGGGTCTATCTCAAGCTTATAAGTATTGAGGATGTCAACGAAGGAGTCAAAGCCCTCGGGCTTGAGCTCCATGATATAGCCGAAAGTTCCGTCCTCCATCTCTTTTGTGAGATATTTTGGCCAAAGGAACTTATTGCTTGGGGGACCATCGTTTATGTTATTCTGTAAGTTCTTGCGGAATGCGGCAGGCTTTGCCATCTTGTTGATGTCGTACCATTTAAGAGCCCATTTCTGTCCGTTGAAGCGAACCAGGTAAACGATACCCTGACCACCGCTTCCGATGACACTGAGCACCTTGGCTTTGCCTCCGAATTCCATCTCGACTTCCTGACCTATTTCAAGCTCTATCATATGATCTCATCCTTTCTTAATTAGTCAAGCTCATATTCTTCAGCCGAGGTCACGAGGACGAACCTTATTCCAGTGGCTAAACAGTATTTATGAACGTATGAATTTTCTATGCAGTAAATAACAAGGTTGGGGCAGTATGAGAAAGCGTTTGCGTCGATGAACTTTATGCTTTCGGGGAGGAAGAGCTTTCTCAGCTTGTCACAGCCTGAAAATGCTTCCGCACCGATACTGCTTACACTTGGCGGTATCTCAATAACTTCGAGGCTTGTACAGAAAGAGAACGTACTGTCCTCGATCTCGAGCACGCCGTCAGGTATCTTTACCATTACCAGGTTTGCACACTGGCTGAAAGCACCCTGCTTGATGATCCTCAGACCTTCGGGAAGGTCAAGACCTCTCAGACGCTTGCACGATGAGAAGCAATACTCACCGATAGCAAGAAGCGTTGACGGGAGCTTGATAGTTCTGAGTGAACCGAATTTATCGAAGCAGAAAGCTTCGAGCTTTGTATATCCGTCGGGAATGGTGATATTTCCGCTGAGCCTGTATCTGAGGGCGTTACGCGGCATGAATACCATTTCGTTGATATCGACAGGTCTTTTCCTGGTCTCTTCTTCCTTCTTGTCGTCGTCGCCTTCGCCTTCGGGAAGGACCTTCAGCGGCGACTCATATGGCCAGCAAAGAAGGTATGTAAAACAAGCGACCACAAACTCCGAAGCATTTTCCGAAAGGAAAAGATCACCGAGCATATAGCTCTTCGCTTTCATAACAGCTATCTCGTGATTCTTTTCCTCAAGCATCATTTTCAGTATGCCTGTACGATACATATTAATAAGTAAGCGGCGCTCCTTATCATAATCAGGGATATGATCGTTGAGAAGACCGATAAATCTATCCCTGTTGGTAACAGCGCGCGGACCGTCGTTTACAACGATAGCTCGCAGCTCATGCTGAAACTCCATAGTATTTTCAAATCCCTCAATATTCTGCGGAACAGGTGCACCGCATTGAGGGCAGGCAGTAAGCTTGGGGTCAAGTGGTGCGTTGCATTTCTCGCATTGCATGATCTCTCCTCCTGACGTATAAATATAGCAAGTACAATAATTAGATATGAGTCTCTATATTGTTATCACATTTAGTATAACACTTTTCAATATCAATGTCAAGCGTAAAGAAAATGAACAGGCAAATTTGAATTAACTTTTACAAAAATAACCGCTATACTTTGTGCAATATTAAAGCACCTTTTACCGAGCGTATTATCGGGGAAAAATATTATAAAACGCAAATCGGTTAAGTAAATCTGTAATTTATTAAGCTTAATTAACCTACTGTATAAAATTGATTAAAATGCATATAAATTTTTTGATATTTTTGTGTATGCCGCGAATAATCAATTTACAAAATAGTGTTGAAATTACGGGAGAAATGTGATAAAATGAGTTATGGATATCAATACAAGACCTGGCTGGGGGAAATACCGCAAGCTCATATGTTCCATGATATGAGGATGTAAATGGAATATCAGCAGATATCCTGCGGTGTATCGGGTTTAATTGATTTAAGGAGGTTCAGTATAATGAACAAAAGCAAAAGAAAAGGCATATTCAGAGCAATTGCTTCATGCACGCTTTCTGCTGCGATGCTTATTTCAGCCGGATGCGGAAAGCCTCAGAATGCAGGCGGTCAGAATGGCAGCACAGGTGGTCCTCCTCCGAAGATAGCTGTTATCACAAAACAGCAGCTCAGCTTCTGGGATGACGTAAAGAAGGGCGCAGAGGATGCCGGAAATGAGCTTGGTGCTCAGATCCTCTATACAGTAGCAACAAGTGATAACGATTATGTTTCCCAGGTAGATGCTATAAAGAAGGCTATGGACGCAGGTGCAAAGGCTATCGTTATTGCTCCGAACAGTCCTACAGAGCTCAATTCAGCTTTGGACGAGGCTGTTGAAAAGGGAATAAAGATAGTAAACATCAACTCAAAGGTAAGCGATTACGGTAAGATCGATTCTTTCATAAGATCATCTGACTCGGACAGTGGTGCCGTTGCAGCAAGAAGTGTTGCAAAGATGCTCACTGATAAGGGCGCTGATTATGAAAAACTCGGAAAGATAGCTATCATCGGTCATACCGCTTCTACAGCTGAAGAGCGTATACAGGGCTTTATCAGTGTGCTTACTGCATATGCATCTCAGAGCATAAAGAAGCCGACTGTAACAGAGACAGATCCTGATAAGCTGAGAGAAGCAGAAGCAGCAGCTGATGCTGAATACAACAGCAAGCTTGAAAAGTTCTCAAAGAGCTTTATCCAGAGCGACCGTGTTGCAGACCGTGACAAGGCTAAGGAAGAGGCTTTCGACCTTCTCAAGACTGACGGAAACGGTATTTCCATTATGTTCGGTACAAACACAAATACAACTCTTGGCATCTGTGATGCTGTAAGTGAGCTTAAACTTGATGACAAGATCATTGTTGTAGGATTCAATTCAGATGAAGAAGAGCTCAGCTATATCAGAAAGGGCACTCTTGACGGTACAGTTATTCAGAACCCATACATGATGGGCTATGTTGGCGTAAGATATGCAAAGAGACTTATCGACGGAACCAGCGTTACTTGTGACCTTGATATAGGTGCTACCTTTGTTAACGGAAGCAATATGAATGATGATTACATCAAGATGTTGCTCTATCCTGATGAAACTTGATGGAGGTAGGAAATTATGGCTAAAGGAAAATCAAGATTTAAAAATTCAGGTGCATATGTTGCAGCTGCAATTCTTGTTGCTGTTATGTACATTGTAAACGCTATCCTCGTTGACAGGATCTACTGGAACAACTCAAATGTTTCACAGACAACATCGAGAGTTATGAACTCTCTCAACAAGATCAATGGTCAGCTTTCAGAGATCAACAACGATACTATCGCTATCGCAGCAAATCTTAAAACTGATATGGAAGCTATCACAAAGGATACCGCAGCACGTTACGGCAACATCATTGATGCCGAGCACGCTTTTGAAGCAACAGAAGGTCTTTCAGATGAGGCTATGAGAAGATATAACTACGCTAAGAACATCATCACTTCCTATAAGCAGAAGCTTGACGCTATGGGCACAAGTGCCGTAACGTCAGGTAACTATCAGGAAATGGGCTATATCCTGAAGCAGGACATCTATCCTATGCAGGTTACAGCTTCAGAGATGCTTACATCTACAATTGATATCGTTTCTGCTGATACAGGTAAGATCATGAGGAAAAACACTATCCAGTCTTACCTCCTTATGACAATGATGCTCATAGTTGCTATCCTCGGTGAAATTGCTGTATGGCTGTTCGCAAGAAAGGCTAAGAAAGCAAGACTCGAGCTCGAAGAGCGTGAGAAGAGCCTCGCAGAGGTCGATGCAAAGCTCAAGACTACACGTCAGAAGGCAAGCGACCTTGCTGTTATCAACGTTCTTACAGGTATGAAGAACCGTTATGCTCTTGATAACGATATCAACGACAGACTCGAATCAGGCAGATTCCAGATCGCAGTATTCGATATGGATAACTTCAGAAGTATCAACGATACTTACGGATATGACTTCGGTGATGAGTACCTCGCAGCAGTTGCTGAGAAGCTCAAGGAAGAATTCAGTGAAGTTGCAGAGATCTACAACATCACAGGTAATGAGTTCTGCTTCGTATTCAACAAGAATATCTCCGAGAGCCAGGCTATGGGTATCGCACAGAATATCCAGCGTGTAATGAGCAGCCCATACGAAGTACTGAACCTCGCAGTTCAGCTTCCTTGCTCAGGTGCTGTTTACCACTACTTACCGGGCGATTGCCTTAACGTAAATTCTCTCCTTGTAAAGCTTGATACAGCTATGAGAAACGCTAAGATGAACGGCGGTAACATGATAAGCACAGTTATGAATATCTGATCGTTAATGATCAAAAGGCGGTTGTCGAAGCGGCAGCCGCCTTTTTTACCCCTGTATGTGTGCATATTATACAAAGATATCGCGCATTATGGATATTATTCTATTTGACAGAGAGTAGGAAAAGTGCTAAAATATACCTGTAGCAAAAATTAACGATAATAACGAAAGGCAGGTGTTTAAGGTGAAAAAATATGCAGTATACGATTCCCCTACGGGAAGCTATTGTTACAGATATGCAGATACCCTTGAGGCTCTTGAGGGAACAGGCTTTGAAGATATTATCACCGAGGAACAGCTGCCCGTAGTTTTTGACGGCAGAGGCGGCTATTACCACTTCCGCCCCGATGAATACGGCTTC